>JAFDWI010000077.1 GCA_018268545.1 Actinomycetota bacterium | reverse complement strand
TTCGCCCCCGCCACCGTCGTCGACGGCGGAGTCGTGGTAGTCGACGACCCAGGCACCGTCGTCGAAGTCACCGGCGAACTACCGGCACCCCCCCCCCGGAGGATCAGCAGCACCCGCCAACGGCACACCCGACGCCACAACCAAAACCAACACACCCACCAACGACAACACCCGCGAACCACGCATCACACACTCCCAGTCCGATTTACCAGACCCTTATCGTACCCCGATCCGAAAAGGAAGTCAAGAGAAAACTTCCGGCCCGGCATCGCCGCGGCCAACCAACCTCGCAAAATCGACATCTGCCCGGTGGCACAAGGTCGTAGATCGAAGGACCCACCGGCGCTCAGGACGCAACCGTCGGGATCGTCAGCTCGATGCGGGCGAAGTCGACCTTGCCACCCATCTGAGGTTGTGCATAAGCGATCGTCGAAGCGACCAACTGCAGCGTGAGCTTCGCGCCCGGCTTCGCCGAGAACGCGATCTCCTCCAACGGCACCTGGGTTTCGTGCAACAGCCCGTCGCACGTCGTGACGATGGGCGTGACCTGGTTTCCCAGCACCCGTCCGGTGGCATCGTCGACGATCTGGGCGAAGATCCTCGTCGGCTTGGTCGCCGGCGCATCGAGCGTGCACGTGTACCCCAACGCCAACTGTGGTGCCCCCAACAACAACCGTGGCGACCCGGTCACACCCACGGGCACATCCAACGCCTTCGACGCCTTCGACGGGGTGATCACCGACGCCAACGACCCGATGATGTCGCCCTTCTTCGCGCCCGTCAACGGACCGGACCCACCGTCGGGCTGGAGATCGAGCGTGCCAGCATCGGCGAACGCGAACACCGGCGTGTCGGCCCCCGACGGTGGGAACCCCCCGAAGGTATGCACCCGACCGTTCTGATCGGTCGTCTGGAACCCGGGCACCGTCGGCGCGGAGGTGTCGCCCTTCAGGTAGCGAGCGAGCCAGTTCATCACCGCGTCACGCACGTAACCTGCCGGGTCATCAGGGTTGTTGCACACCCCGTGCCCACCGCAGAACCACGTCATCGCGAGCGGGATCCCGTTCGCCGACAACGCGACGTAGTTGCGCGTTCCCTCCGACAGCGGGAACAGGTTGTCGACCGTGCCCTGCACGATCAGCGTCGGAATGTGGATCTTCGACAGCACATCGTCGGGGCCACGGTCCACGAACCACCGGCGATTCTCCTGGGACAACACCCCCGTCGAGGTCGCCTCGGTGTCCGCACCGGTGATGTGCGGATCAAGGTTCGCCTTGGAAGCGATCGTCACGAGCAACTGGCCCCAACCCGACTTGAACGTGTCGGACGGATACAGACTCGAACCCAGCGAATTCCAGGCGATCGTCGGCGTGATCACGTCGACCCGGCAATCGGTCGCCGCGGTCACGAACTGGATCCCCCCGCCATAGGACATCCCCACCATCCCGATCCGTGGGTCACCCGGCCGATCGAGGCGCACGCCCTTCTGCTCGGAGATCCAGTCGATCAGCTTGGAAACGTCCCGGGCTTCGAAGTTGGCACTGTCGACCTCGACGGTGCCACCGGACTTGCCGAACCCACGCGGATCCCACGTGGCCACGTTGTAGCCCGCGGCGTTCAAACTGCCGATCGTCACCACGCTCTGCGGACCAGGCTTTGCGTCGCGACTCGCGTCGGTGTCACCGGGCAGGCTCCAACCCGGACCCATCAACACCGTGGGCGCACCCGCGGCGGGCGCCCCGGACACCGGGAACCAGTGGATGCGGATCTTCGTCCCATCGAACGATGTGAGGTCGAAGTCGGACTTGGACCCCTCGACCGGCGTCGCCTCGGGCGGGGTGGTCACCGTGCGGTCACACTTGGGGGCCTTCCAGTCCGCGATCACGCGTGATTGCGACGACGCAGCCGTCGTCGCCGAAGCCGACACGGTCGTCGAGGATGCGCCCTTCCCACTCGACGAACAGCCCGCGAACACGATCGCTGCCGCGGCCGCGAACCCCGCGAACGTGCGCCGACAGGACCGGCTCGAACCGGTCACGACGACTGCACGAAGCGCATCGCCTCGTGCCGGGTCGACTCATTGGTCCGGAACAGCCCACGCACCGCCGAGGTGACCGTCGTCGCCCCCGGTTTGCGGACCCCACGCATCGACATGCACATGTGCTCGGCCTCGACCACGACCATGACCCCCTTGGGACGCAACGTCTCGTCGATCGCATCTGCGATCTGCGTCGTGAACCGCTCCTGGACCTGTGGGCGACGGGCATACCCGTCGACCAGACGTGCGAGCTTCGACAGCCCCGTCACCCGGCCGTCGTCATTGGGGATGTACGCGACGTGCGCCTTGCCGATCCACGGCAACAGATGATGCTCACAGCACGAGTACATCGGAATGTCACGCACCATGACCATCTCGTCGTGACCCGCGTCGAAGAGCACCAGGAGGTGCTCGGAAGGGTCCTCACGCAAACCCGAGAAGATCTCGGCGTACATCCGAGCCACCCTCGCGGGCGTCTCGCGCAACCCGTCACGCTCCGGGTCCTCACCGACCGCCAGGAGGATCTCACGGACCGCGGCACGGATCCGCGCCTGGTCCACACCGGCCAACTCGTCGATCGGTTCCGTCGACTCGGCGACGCTCATCAGGGCTCTCCCATCGTTCGGACATCGGGCAGGTTGCGATGGCGCTCGGCGTGGTCGAGCCCGTAACCGACCACGAAATCCGGCGGGATCCGGAACCCTTCGTACCGCAGCGCCGGATCCGGTCGCTGCGGCCCGTCACGGACCAACAGCGCACACACCTCGAGGCTCGCCGGGTGCCGAACTTTCAGGTTCTTGCGCAGATACCGCAACGTGAGCCCCGTGTCGACGATGTCCTCGACGAGGATCACATGCCGGTCGTACAGGTCGGCATCGAGGTCCTTCACGATGCGGACCACCCCGGAAGTGCGGGTCGCACTCCCATAGGACGCCACCGCCATGAAGTCGATCTCGGTCGCAAGATCGATCGAACGGACCAGATCGGCGAGAAACATGAACGCACCCTTGAGCACGCCGACGAGCACCAGCGGGCGATCGTCGAGCTCGTCGGCGTAATCGGAGGTGATCTGCGCACCGAGTTCGCGCACGCGCGCCGCGAGCTGTTCGGCCGACACGACCGTCTCGCCGAGCGAGCCGCTCGACGGCGCGGACCGTCGGATCCGTCGCGGTGCATCCGACCGGCTCTGAGCATCGGGGTCCACGGAGGTCATGTGGATCTCATGTTGCCACGTCGTCGGAGCTCGGGTGACCTCGATCCGCGTCCGGAGGCGCGACCGGGACCGGATCGAGCGAAAGCCGTTGGCGATGCCGGCGCACGCGCCCACCGCCGACCAACTCGGTGGCCCGCGTGTCACCCCGAGCGACCCCGAGCACCCGCTCGATCTCCGCACGATCCGGTGCGTACCCGTCGTGCAGCGGCGCCAGCCACGCACGCAACGCGCGGCTCGCCAACGGTGTCGGCGCCGCGGCAAGCTCGCGGGCATCACACGGGTCGAGGCTCTCGGCGAGAGCGTCGAGCACCGCGGCGTCCGCGGCGATCAGATCGGCAGCGTTGGTCACCGACCGGGCCGTGTCCCGGCCCGAGATCTCGTCCATGAGCGGCAAAAGCTCGTGGCGGATGCGATTCCGGGTGAACCGCGGATCGTCATTGGAGGGATCCTCGACCGGTTCGATCCCCGCCTCGGCGCACACCGCGACCGTCTCGGCGCGTCGCAGAGCCAACAGCGGACGGCGCGGATCGGGTGGACGCAGCGCCGCGAACCCGGCCGACCCCGTCCCCCGCAGCAGGTGCAACAGGATCGTCTCGGCCCGATCGTCCAAGGTGTGGCCCAGCAACGCCGATGCACCGAGCACATCGTGGCGGGCCCGGCGGGCGCGCGCCTCCAGATCGGGACCGTCACCGACATCGACCCGAACCGAACGGAACCGTGCGCCCAGACGAGCGGCGACGTCGGCGACCCGGCCCGATTCGGCATCGGACCCGACCCGCAGCCCGTGGTCGACGTGCACGATCGTCGCGTCGCACCCCGCCGCGACCGCCAACACCGCCAGTGCCACCGAATCTGCGCCACCCGATACCCCGAGCTCGACCGCCGTTCCCGCCGCAGGGAACGTGCAGCGCGCCAGCAGCGAATCGGTGAGCGTCACCGGTGGTCGCCGGCGCGCCCGCCCGGCCGATCAGACCGACGCGAGGGCCGCACGACCCGCACCCATCCGATCCAGCCAGATCTGCGGCGCACGGATCTCGGCCAGCGTCGGCAGGTTCGCCGGTTCGTCGAACGAACGATTCAACAACGCAGGCCCACCCACCGCCTCGACCGCTTCGATGAACTCCTCGCCCGCCTCGTACTGCTTCATCTTCGCCTCGAGCCCGATCAGCTTCTGGATCAGCTTCATCAGCGGGTTCACCTGGGTGCGCCGGGCATGCAGGATCC
>JAFDWI010000076.1 GCA_018268545.1 Actinomycetota bacterium | reverse complement strand
GTGAGGATGATCACCAGGTGGGCGCTGAAGTGGAAGCCCGCGGACCGGATCGAATCATCGACGATCGGCGGGAGGTGGCTGAGCGCGAAGATGACGTTGTAGAGAACGCCCGCGAACAGTGGGCGCGTGACGAATCGGAAGATCCGATACGCCCGTTCCCGGCCGAGCACGAGCCGCGCCAACCACTCGGGCATCGCCATGAGCATCATGGGCGGTACGACGAGTGACAGCATCATGTGCTGCACCATGTGCACGCTGTAGAGATAGTCCTCGGCCAGATCGTGGAGTGGCCAGTCGACCGAGATCCACAGGATGATCAACCCGGTGAAGAACCATCGCGACTGTGATCGGGTGATGATGGGTTCACCTGCCGGGACGACCTTCGGTCCGACGACACGGGTCGCGTACAGGTACAGCACGACCAGTACCGCGACCATCACCCAGACTTCCGGGTGCGGCACCCACTGCCACGGGTGCGGGTAGCGGTCGGGTCGGTACAGGGCGAGCATCACGAACGAGCTCGCATTTCGGTCACGACACGAATCGGCGCCGACGCCGTTCGATCAGCGGAAGTGCGGTGCCCAGTAGTGGAACGTCGCAAGCATCCCGCAGTAGACCAGGCTCGCGACGACCACCCCGAAGAAGAACACCCGCTTGCACAGGGCCTGGTCGTACTTCAGGTGCATGAAGTACAGGGCGACACAGACGAACTTGATCGCCATCAGGGTCAGCAGCACCAGGTCTTCGAACGGTCCGAGTGCTTTCTTGGTGTAACTCGTCGCAACCTCGAACGCGGTCATCACCGCGAGGAACAACGCCACCATCACATAGGTCCGGTCGGAGGCCCCGTGCTCGACGGCCGCGTCACCGCCGTCGGCGACATGTTGGTAGTTCGGAATGGTCTGGTCCGACATGACGCTCCTACTTGTGGATCAGGTAGACGACGGTGAAGATCACGATCCAGACCACGTCGACGAAGTGCCAATACAGGCCGATCACCTCGACAACCTCGGCCTTTGCCTTCGGGAGACGGCCTCGGAACGACATGCTGACCAGGATCAACAGCAGGATGATACCGACCGTGACGTGCACGCCGTGGAACCCGGTGAGGCTGAAGAACGACGATCCGAAGATGTTGGTCGTGTAGCCGAGCCCCTCGCGATACATCGTGGTGAACTCGTACACCTGGCCGGCGATGAAGCTCGCACCCAGGATGGCGGTCGCGATCAGCCACAGGCGGGTACGTCGTTCCTCGCCACGGTGGGCAGCCGACACGGCCAACACCATCGTGAGCGAACTCATCAACAACACGAAGGTCGACGTCGACGTGAACGGGATGTTGATCACGTCGCTGGGTGTGGGCCCCCGCTGGGCGCGTCCGTTGTACATGAGGTACGCCGAGATGAACGCACCGAACAACAGACAGTCCGAGGCCAGGAAGATCCACATCCCCAACTTGGAGTGGGAGATGCCGGTGCTCGTGTCCGGGCTCAGGCCCGGGTAGTCGTGATGCGACTCGGCGTGAAGGTCGTGCCCAAGTGCGACGTCAGACATTTGCCCCCACTTCGTGGATCTCGTGTGCGACACCGGATTCACCCGAATCGGGCGTCAGCGGCTCGACCGGGTGGACACCGGGTTCGGTCGAGGGTTCGATCCCCCATGCGACGAGGCTGACGAACAACAGGAAGCCACCGACCGCGCAGAGTGCGAGGCTGAAGATGATCCCGTAACCGATGAACAGCATCCCGAACGCCGCGACCAACGGCCAGTACGACGGGGACGGCATGTGCGGGATGACACCCGTGGGCTTGTCCATGACATCTTCGATCTTGGCGACGCGCACGACGCGACCGTTCTCGTCTTCCGCGTACTTGCGGTGCCACGCTTCGTCGAGGTCACGCACGTCCGGGATCTCCCAGAAGTCGAACTCCGGGGGCGGTGAGGTGGTGATCCATTCGAGCGTCCGCCCGTCCCAGGGGTCCGGGTCGCACGTGTACTGACCGGCGGCGTGGGCCTTGCGCCTCGAGTAGACCACGTTGATGATGAAGATCAACACCGAGAAGGCGAGGATGTACGACCCGATCGTCGACACCATGTTCCACAGCTCCCACCCGTAACCGGGGAGGTACGTGTACACACGACGCGGCATGCCCTGGAGGCCGAGGATGTGCTGCGGCCCGAAG
Source organism: Actinomycetota bacterium (assembly GCA_018268545.1). Taxonomy (GTDB): domain Bacteria; phylum Actinomycetota; class Acidimicrobiia; order Acidimicrobiales; family Iamiaceae; genus JAFDWI01. The sequence goes on along the minus strand of JAFDWI010000076.1, from coordinate 12,039 downwards.
GTCAGGTTGAATCCGGCCATCATCAGCCAGAAGTTCCACTTGCCGAGATTCTCGTTCAACATGTGGCCGAAGATCTTCGGCCACCAGTAGTAGAACGCTCCGAAGAACACCAGCGCCGCACCACCGAAGAGGACGTAGTGGAAGTGCGCGACCACGTAGTACGTGTCGTGTTGCTGGGTGTCGGCCGGTGAGATCGCGTGGGTGATACCCGAGACCCCACCGAGCATGAACATCGTGAACATCCCGACCGCGAACAGCATTGCCGTCGTGAAGCGGATCTGGCCCCGCCACATGGTGCCCATCCAGTTGAAGATCTTCACACCGGTCGGAATGGCGATGGTCATCGAACCGACGGCGAAGGCCGCGTTCGAGACGGGGCCCATGCCTGATGTGAACATGTGGTGAGCCCACACGCCCCAACCCAGGAAACCGATCGCGATCCCCGAGATGACCATGACCTTGTAACCGAACAACGGCTTGCGGGAGAACACCGGGATGATGTCCGAGGTCAGACCGAACGCCGGCATGATCATGATGTAGACCTCGGGGTGCCCGAAGATCCAGAACAGGTGTTGCCAGAGCAACGGATCGGCACCCTGGGAGACCTCGAAGTAGTTGGCGCCGAACCGACGATCGAACAGCAGCATGAACTGCGCTGCCGTCAGAACCGGGATCGCGAACAGCAACATGAACTGACCGACGAGCGACATCCAGGTGAACACCGGCACCTTGAACCAGGTCATGCCCGGTGCCCGCATGTTGATGATCGTGGTGATCATGTTGATCGCCGTCACCAGCGAGGCGATACCGGTCGTGAGCAGGCCGACGGTCCAGAAGTCGATGCCGTGGGTCGGCGCGAACGTCACGAGCGAGTTCGGTGCGTAGTTGTACCAACCGTTGTCCGGAGCGCCACCGAGGATCCAACTGGAGTTCAGGATGATCCCACCGGCGAGGAACGTCCAGAACCCGAACGCGTTCAGGCGCGGGAACGCGACGTCCCGAGCTCCGATCTGCAGGGGTACGAAGTAGTTCATGAAGGCCACACCGAGTGGCATGACGACCAGGAAGATCATGGTCGTGCCGTGCATCGTGAACATCTCGTTGTACACCTGGGCCGAGAGCAGGGTGCCGTTCGGCGTTGCCAGTTGCGTCCGGATCAGGAGGGCTTCACAGCCACCGATGATGAAGAAGACGATCGACATGAAGCCGTACATCTTCCCGATCTTCTTGTGGTCGATCGTGGTCGCCCAGCTCCGCCAACCGGTTGTCTTGGTCGGCCGTTTGAACACACCCATCGGGCCGGATGCCGGGAGCACCGGTTCGGGGATGACGAGTGGTCGGGGGGCCTCGACGATAGCCATGGGCAAATCGCTTTCTTGCTTGCTTACTTGAGTGTTTCGAGGAATGCGACGAGTTGGTCGAGCCCGGAAGGACTCACGTTGAGGTTCGGCATGCCTCGAACCTTGTTCGCCTTCAGTTCTGATTCACCGGCGGCCATCGGCAACATGTCGGTCGGGTCGTGGATCCACGCGCGGAGTTCCGCTGAATTGATGCAAGTCGGATCATCGGCGTAGTTCAAGCCCTTCGCGACGCACCGTGGTGTGTTGACGCGCAGGTCGAACGTTCCACTCGCGAACGTGGCCCGGGTCATCAGGTGGGTGAGATCCGGTGCGGCCCCGGAGACGAGTGGGCTCGACGCCGGAGGTGCTGCGGTGACGATGCCGCGGATGTCGTGGCACATCCCGCACTGCGAGCGGAACAACGCCGCTCCCTCCTTGGCGAGACCCGACGTGGGGACCGTGGCCTTCTGCTTCTGGTGCTCGACCCACTTCGCGTAGTCGGCTTTCGACAGTGCCACGACCGTGAACCGCATGTTGGCATGGGAAAGCCCACAGATCACGGTGCACTGCCCGTAGTACGTGCCGGGCTTGTCGGCGGCGACGTTGAACATCGTGGTCCGACCCGGGACGACGTCACGCTTGCCTTGCAACTCGGGCACCCACCAACCGTGGAGCACGTCCCGTGAGTTCATCCGGAGGCTGATGTCCTCGCCGGCCGGGATCACCATGTCGTTCGCGGTGACGATGTCGTTGTACTTGCGTGCCGACTCGGTCGACGTCGTCGAAAGGTCGTACCGGAACTCCCACCACCACTGCTGGCCGATGACCTCGATGTGGGGGTTCTGTGGTGGCGGCTGCTTGTCGAGCTTGAAGATGGTGATGACCGTCGCGCCGCCGATGACGAGGATGATCAACGACGGGATGATCGTCCACGTCAGCTCCATGATCGCGTTGCCGTGGACCGGTTCGGGAATGTTCTCGTCGTCGGACAGATCGCCCTTGGCGCGGTAACGGACCGAGAAGTACATCGTCCCGCCGAGCACGATGAGGGAGATGATACCGCCAAGGATGAACACGGGGACGATCAGGTTGTAGATCGTCTGGGCGTAGTGGCTCTTGGGGTTCAGCGAGTCCTGTTTGGCGTTCGGGACACAACCCGACGCGAACATCGCGATCGATGCGACGACGACGCCGAATCCCAACGCCCGGTTGCGTTTGGCGGTGCTGCGCCCCTGACCTCGACGGGGTGAGCGATCGATCATCGGATCTCCTTGCGTGCGACCCGTACACTGATCGGGATCTCAGCGGATCCCTGCGATTGTGAAGGCCTCACGATCTGATACGGGTGCGGGGTGTTCTCGTGCTTCTCCGCGACCTTCGGGCCCTTGACCATTCCCCAGACCCCGAGACCGAGGACGACGGCGACACCGACCACGGCAAGCGAAGAGACCAGCCCGCGCGACCATTGCGGTTTGGCATTGAGGATGATCGCGACGACGAAGGCGACTGCCGGCACGCCACCGAAGACCACGAGATCCACGGGCTTGGGAAGGGCGAGCAGGACGCGGGACACGGCGAACACGAACAGAGCGATGGACAGGATCGCGAACAGCGGGAAGTCGACCGGGTAGGTCAACTGGTGACGCACGTTGCGGTTCGCGTACGGGTCGGCGGTCGCGTGCTCGGCCCAGGCGTAGATGCTCCACTGGATCACACAGAACCCGAGTGCGAGCAGACCGAGGAGGAACAAAGGCATGCTGTAGGTCAGACCCAGCACGACCATGCCGGCACCGAACGCACCGATGAACGGCCAATGGTTCGTGCCACGGGGCGGCAGGACAGCCACGGGAGTCTCGAGGCCTTGCAGGTGGGCGCCGACCTCGGGGTCGCCGTCACGGGCCGTGGAGAGGACCGCACCGACGAGCAACGCCACGCCCGCATACGCGAGCAGGATGGCGTACGCGAAGTGGTTCCCGACAGGACCCTTGTACCCGACGGTGACGGGTCCGGTGAGCTGGGCCATCCCGATCTTCTGGCCGACCGTCGAGATCGCCAGGAAGAACGCGCCGAGCAGCGCGGCGACGGCGGAGCCGAACATGAATTTTGAGCCGGTTGTCAACATGGTCTTCGAGGAGTCTTCCTACTTCATCACGTAGACGGCGTACCAGAGCAGTCCGAACAATGCGACTGCCACGTACCAGAACAGTGCAACTGCGTCGACCGCGTCGTGATCGGAACGGTCCAGGCGACCGCCGAGCGCACGGAATCCGGTGACGAGCGTTGCCAGCATCGCGGCTCCGATGATGGCGATGTGCACCCCCACGATCACGAAGATCAGCAGAGCGACGTTGCTCTGTGAGATGCCCACGGGCGTCTTGGGGTCGGTCGAGAGGTTCATCGTACGGAGGATGAACGATTCGGCGTTGACGAACGCCGCGCCGAGCAACAAGACGATCCCATAGGAGATCCACAGGCTCTGGCGGTCGTTGTTCCGCACCGCCTGTTGTGCCCAGGCCATCGCGGGGATCGAGAGCAGCAGCGTGAACAACGCCGTGTTGGGGCCGGTGAGGGGAAGCCCACCCGATGGCACCCAGGTCGCGTGCCCCGCGAGTGCGACGTGGCGCGCAGCCAGATACAGCCCGGTGAGTGCGGCCATGATCATGACCGCCGCACCGGAGAAGATCGACGAGGCGATCAGCAACGACCGGGGCCGTTGCCGTGCAGCCGGGGGTGCGTGGTCGACGACCGCCGCGTCGATCCGGGCAAGGTCGAGGCTCACTGTGCCACCTCCGGGACGAGTTCTTCAGCAGGCAACTCGTCGAGCATCGGTTCGGGTGAACTCACCGGGGGGATCTCCACGAAGTTCTCGTACAGCGGCGGAGATGCGGTCGCCCACTCGAGGGTCTGTCCGGCTCCCCACGGATCGGCCTTGGTCTCGGTGTCCGAATCGACGTACCGCTTGACCGCGACCAGCAGGGCGACCACCGTCAGGAACACGGTGCCCGCGACCGCCGCCCATCCGGCGACCGCAATGGTGTTGAGGGTCGCATTGCCGTGCAGGTGCTGGGCGGACGAACCGGTCACGGCAGCGGCCATGTCCGCCACGGCGATCGCGCCGCTCCCCAGGCCGGCAAGGATCGCGGCGATCATGCCCATGACGTTCAGGGCGTTCGCTCCGGCGATCTTGGACGCCCAGTGGAACAGGGCCGCCGATCCCGCCGCGATCGCCGCGCCGACGACGAGCTGGAACACCGCGTCGTCGTACAGCGTGCCGTGCAGTCCGAGACTGCCGAATTCGGCGAACAGCCCGATGAGCACGGCGAGGGACAACAAGATGATCGACACGACGGCACCGGGCAGCGGAGCAGCTTTGACCAGGCCACCGGCCTTCGCGCCGCGGCGGAACTGGTCGGCGACGACGGCGAGGACGATCAGCACCGGGAAGATGACGAGGGCCGCCATCACGATCGACACCGGGTTGTCGTACTTGAGCACCGGAACGGCTTCGTCCAGGAACGTCGCGTACGACAGCACCGAGTAGGCCCCGAACGACAGGATCCCGAATCCGGCGATGCAACCGAGCACCAAGGGGCGGGCGAGTTCGTTTCGGGTACGGGTGAACATCGCCGTGATGTCGCACACGATGCCGAGCGCAGGGATGGCGATCGCGTAGATCTGCGGCTGGTTGAACACCCAGACCACCTGGCTGAATGCGTCTGAGGTCCCGGAGAAGATCGCACCGTGGGAGTGGTCGACCCAGACCAGGACCATGAGGGCACCCAGCACCGACAACGACAGCGTCCAGATGACACCCGCGATCACGATCGACCACGAGAACAACGGAACCCGTCGCATCGACATCCCGACGGTCCGTTGCGTGAACACCGTGGTGACCAGCACGACGGACAACGTCACGATCGACGCGATGAGCAGGATCAGCGAGAGCGCCCAGAGGTCGACGGCCGAGGATCGGGTGATCACCTTCACCGTGTCGCCACCGGTGTTCACCGGGGCGCCACCACCGGTGAAGTACGAGACGATGAAAAGCGTGCCGGCGATGAAGTATCCCCACACCGCCGCGGCAGCGGCTCGGGGGAAGGCAACCGCACGAGCACCGATCTGCAAGGGCACGAGGACGAGGCCGAGGCCGAGCATGAAGGGGATCAGCCCCACCAGGACGATACCCGTGGGTTGCAGCGTGCCGAGCGAGTAGAACTTCGCGGCGCCGAGCAGCTGGTGCTTGTTCGCGTCGATGGTGTCCAGGCGCAGTGCGAATCCGAGCACCTCGGCGGCCGCGATGACCAGGACCGAGAGGGTGATGAGCAACCGCCCGAGCGCCTTGTGGTCGCCGGTCCCGATGAGGCCGCCGACGCCCTTGGGGCGCATCAGGATCTCCGTGGCGGGCGTGATCGCGGAATGTTCGGTGTCAGTCAGTTCCATGGTCAGTCAGTTCGATGCCAGTTCCGTGCGTGCACAGTTCATGCGATTGCGAACCTTCGCTCGTGGGCGAGGCCGACAGCTTCGGACATTACACAGACCCCGATCGCCTCGGACAAACCCTAGGGCACGAGGTGCGGGAATCCCGGGCTTTTCCTGGCCCGCGCGGCGAGCTGTCGCAACGTTCGGGTCGAGCATCAGTGACCCCACCGGACGAGTTGATCGACCACCATCGCTCCGAAGAGCAGGCTGATGTACATGATCGAGTAACCGAACATCCGCATCGCCACCTTGGGCGATTCGGTCTGCTTGAGCTGCAACGCATACCAGAGGAAGACCGCACCGAGCACGACCGCCGCCGCCATGTAGATGATGCCCATGTCGGCGACCGGCCCGAACACCAGGGTGAGCGCCCACAGCACGATCGTGTAGCCGATGATCCGGACGGTGGTCGTGTGGTACCCGGACACGCTCGGCAGCATCGGTACGTGGGCGGCCGAGTATTCGTCGCGGTACTTCATCGCGAGCGCCCAGAAGTGCGGCGGCGTCCAGTAGACGATCACGGCGAACAGGATGATCGGAGGCCACGCCAGGTGCCCGGTCACCGAAGTCCAGCCGATCAGGACCGGGATGGCGCCCGCGACGCCACCGATCACGATGTTCCGGGTGGTGGTCCGCTTGAGCCACAGGGTGTAGACGAACACGTACCACAGGAACGCCACGAAGGCGAGGACGGCTGAGATCAGGTTGATGGTCGACCACAACAGCGCGAAGGCCGCGATCTCGAGAAACACGGCGAAAACCAACGCTTCGTTGGGTTTGACGACGCCGGTCACCAACGGCCGGTTCTGTGTCCGGCCCATCAGCGCGTCGATGTCGCGGTCGACGTACATGTTCACCGCGTGGGCGCCACCCGCCGCCAACGTGCCGCCGACGACCGTGAAGAACATCGTCGCGAACGGCGGGATGCCACGCGCCGCGACGATCTGCGTCGGAACCGTCGTCACCAACAGCAACTCGATGATGCGGGGTTTGGTGAGGACGACGAATCCGACGACTCGCTGTCGGAGCGTTGGCGCGAGCGCGACGGTGGACATGCCGATTCCGACGATACGACCGGCGGGATGCTCCAGACAATCCCCCGGCTCCGCCGTCGAAGCCCACGGGCTGCCGCCGCGGCCCCGCCGCGAGGCAGAATCGTCCCATGGGCACCCCCGCGACCGAGTCACTCCGGGTGTTCGGCGACGCCGTGGCCCGACCGCTCACGGCGTCGGTGTCCTCGACAGCCACGATGCCGGTCGAACTGTCCCCGGTCGAGACGCGGCTCCCGGTGCCCGACGATGTCGTCCAGGACGACGTGCCCTGGGTGGTGATCGTGTGGAACGACCCGATCAACCTCATGTCGTACGTCACCTTCGTGTTCCAGAAGCTGTTCGGTTACTCCCGACCCAAGGCGGAGAAGCTCATGATGGACGTGCACGTGCTCGGACGGGCCGTCGTGTCCTCCGGCGACCGGGAGAAGGCCGAGCGCGACGTGTTCCGTCTTCACGAGCACGGCCTGTGGGCAACGATGCAACACGACACTTGAAGCTGGTTCCACGATGCCCATGCGATTTCGCCGAACGATCCGACCCCGTCCCGACGGCACACTCGAAGTCCGACTCGGTGACGCCGAGCGAGCGCTGCTCCTCGAGGTTGCCGCCGGATTGGTTGCCGACCTCGACGGCGCTGAGGATCCGAGCCTCCGGCGCTTGTTCCCCCCGGCGTACGCCGACGACGCGGTGCGCGATGCCGGGTTCCAGATGATGATGGGCGATGAGCTTCGTCAGCGTTACCTGGCCGCGGCGAGAACGTTGGCCGACACGGCCCGAACCGAGAACCTCGACCCGTCCGAGGCCGAGCTGTGGCTGCGCTCGATCAACGCCGCGAGGCTCGTGCTCGGAACTCGACTCGACATCACCGACGATGCCGGCCCGGTTCGTGTCGCCCGTGACGATCCACGCCTCGGCGCGTGGATCGCGTACGAGTTCCTTTCCCGGGTGCTCGACGACCTCGTGACCGCGATGAGCCTGTGATCGGCGCCATCACCCCGGTTGGTTCGCGAACAACTGTGGGGCGTTGTTCGTGTTGCACGCAGCACCCGCGGCGATGGTGAGGTCGCGGTAGGTCGGCTCGGCGCGTCTGGCCAGCCGTGGAATCTGTGCGGGCGACGCGGACCGGACGGCGTTGTCGGCCATGCACCAGGACTGGTCCGGGGTGAACACCGCGCCGTTGACGCCGTTGGGGATCTTGGTCCCGGCGAGGTAGTAGCCGGCTGCCAGATCCGACCGGGTCGTCGCGACCGACACGGCCAGTGCGGATGTGTCACGAAGCCCCCGTTGGACCGATGGCCCCGGGTCGCAGCCGGTCACCGTCACCACGGCACCGGACGCGTCGACCGTGACCTTCGCTCCGGCCATGGTGCCGCGCCACGACTGCAGGGTTCCGGCGAGTTGCGCCCCGTCGCTGTCGGTAGCACCTCGGATGGCGTCGGCGACACACACATGGCCGTCGGGCCGGCGATACGCCACGAACGCGTCACCGGCCCAGAGCTCGGCGAAGTTGAGCGCACCGGCGACCTCCGAAGGGTCGGCGAGATGCCCGCTGATGAGCAGGTACCAGCTCTGCGCGCCGAGCGAGCCCTTGTCCAACACGTTCGCCCCAGAAGGGACCGGCGGCTGGTCGACGGCGAGCGACCCCTGACCGACGAGGTACTTCAGGGGGAACATCACCTGTTGCGCCGACATCTGGGGCGCAAGCGCCAGCTGATTTGCAGCATGGCGCGTCTGCACGTCCCGGACCAGTTGCACGAAGCCCGCACCGAGTCCGGTTCGCATCGCCGCCCGCTCGGCGAAGAAGTCGTTCTTCGCGTCGGGGCGGACACCGACCGCGACCGCATCGCTCGCAGCGCCGTGTTCCTTCGTCTGGGAGCGTGCGTAGTCGGAGCGAACCAGCGACGCCGTTCCCATGACCACGTCGAACAACGCATCTTCGCCGATACCTTCTGAGCGCAGCGACGACAAGTTGGTTCGTTGGTCGTCGAGCGCGATCGAGAGCGCACCGGCGACGCCGACCCGCAGGGTCGACAGGTCGGTTCCGTTGCGAAGGACGAGGCGCTTGCCGGCCAGGTCGTAGAAGGCCCCCAACTGGGGGCGTTGCGCGACGATGACCGCCGAGGCGAGCGACGGGGTTCCCTGGACGGCGCCGAGCGCGCGCCACATCGCCACCTGGTCGGCGACGCGACTCTTGTCCGAATCGCTGCGCGGCGCTTCGGCGGCAGTGACCGCTGCGTCATAGGCCGACGCATCGAGCGTGGTGACCGCGACCGGATGCGCGTAGTTCAATCCCCGGGACTTGGACACCCACTGTGCGACCTGTTCCACGTTGGACGCCCACTCGGCCGGGTAGTTGTCGCCTCGGCTGCGGAAGGTGATGATCGCGGCAACCGCGACGAGCACGATGACGATGCCCGCGATGAGCATCCGTGCCTCGCGCGACAACACCGATTCGCGTTTCGCGTGGCCCTTGGGCTCGACGGGGGTGTCCCACACGTCGGCGGCGGCGGGCTCCCAGTTGACCGCGAAGTCGGTCGCGGGCTGAAGGTCGCTGCCGAACGTCGGCGCCGGTTCGGGCTCGGGCTCGGCGAACAGTGCGTTCGGGTCGAAGCGGTCGGCGATCTCCTGGTCGCCCTCGGCCTGTGGCGGTGGCGGTGGCGGTGGCGAACCGGGATCCGGCGCACCGGCCATCTCGAACGAACCGGAATCGACCGGCGATCCTCGGCCGGCGTCGACCGACGACGCGTCCGCGCCCGGCGATCCCTGCCCAGGCTCGGTGTACCACGACACCGGCTCCAAACCCGAAGGGCCCTCATCCGCGCCCGTGGACACGCCCACGCCACCACCGGTGTCGCCACCGCCGGATCCGGGTTCAAAGTCGACGGGGCCGACCGCATCGCCACCTGTTGCCGGTGCCGGACCGGGGACCCACGTGGGCTCCGCGCCTTCGTGCGGCACCAACGAGGACCCGGGATCGGGTCCCGACGCCCACCCGTCACCATCGGACGCGCCCGGGGCGGAAAACGGAGCAACGCTCTGGTCGAAGGTCGAAGCATCGAAACCCGGACCTGAACCTGGGCCCTGACCTGGACCTGGACCTGGACCTGGACCCGGACCTGCACCTGGGCCCTGACCTGGACCTGGACCCGGGCCGGCGCCGGCCCAGCTCGACCACTCGCCTCCCCACGGGGACCGCGGCCCGGCCGGCGCATTGTCGCCACCGTCGAGATTTCCCGGGCCATTCGACTCGGCCGTCCGTCCCGACGCGACGAGGTCGTCGGGATGGACCGCTGCATCGATCTGGGTGACCCGCAACCCGGTGCCGCAGAATTTGCACGACTGCCAACTCCCGAACACCCGGGCACGGCAGTTCGGGCAGACCAGGACGTCGCCGTTCGCCTCCGACACGATCACGCTCCCCCAGGACCCGAACGCCCAGTGGACCGCACGGTCTCCGGCGCGCGGGCGTCACGAGCACCTGCCGTCGTCTGTGGACACTCGGATGCGGTACGGCTGCTCATGGACGGCCTCGCGGCAGTGGTTCGGGCTGGATCGATCCGAGGACGCTCCACTCTATGCGCCACCGCGCCGATCGGATCGGCGGTGGTCGGCCCGAGTCCCTCCTCGTCTCCACCATCTCATCGGCCGGTGTCGTGCACGGTTGAGGCTTGCTGCGCAGTCGACGCCGACGGTCATCGAAGTCACCGCGGTCAACAGCCGAACTCGTTCGCCGTGCAGCGTCTTGGTAGCATCGCCACCTCATCCGCACCGATGCCCCCATCGTCCAGCGGCCTAGGACGCCTGCCTTTCACGCAGGTAACACGGGTTCGAATCCCGTTGGGGGTGCAACGTCAGGAATCCACGACCGCGGTGGGCGGCTGATAGCCGGCGAAGGCCTCGACGAGGAATCGCAGTTCGACGACGTGGGAGCGCGTGAGTTCCTCCAGCGCCTTGCGTCCACGTTTGGTGAGTCGGATCCTCACGACGCGGCGATCCTCGAGGTCCGGTACCCGCTCGACGAGGTCGGCTGCTTCCGCACGGTCGATCAGACCGACGACCGAGTGGTGCCGGAGACGCAGATGCCCGGCGAGATCGCCGATTGCCGGGGCATCGCTGCCGGAGTGACCCCGAACCGCGAGCAACAACTGGTGCTGCGCCGGTGTGAGCCCGACGGCCCTCGCCTGCTCTTCGCTCCAGCGCATGAAGCTGCGCATGCGATCCCGGAGCGCCAGGATCGATCGGTAATCCTCGTCGGTGAAGTGCTGGGCCATCAGATACTCCCGTCTCGTGGTCCCCACGGGCTGTTGCCCGATGGATCCGCCTTGGTGGACGATCGTTGCAGCAACGTCGGTGACTGCGGGTCACCTTCGTCGATACGCGATCGTAGAACAGACTTGATCACACTCGATCGTATGACACCGATCACCTCGTCGTCGTCACCCACGACGATCGGGTCACTCGAACCGTGCAGGATCGGGGCGACGGCGTCGCGCAGAAATGCGGTGGATTCGACCCTCGGCGCGTCCGGATCGACCTGGTTCTCGCACACGGGTTCCATCGCATGGCCGGCCACCACCATCCGGAACGGGTCGACCTCGGCGTCGAAATCGACCCGGTACCCGCGGCGCAGAAGTTTGTCGGTCATGAGTCGCTCGCCGAGGAACCGGTGCGTGACGAGTTCGGCCACCGCGGTCGCGATGAACATGGGAACGATGAGTTCGAATCCGCCGGTGGCTTCGAGGGCGAAGACCGCTCCGGTGAGAAGGGCACGGGCCGCGGCCCCGAAGGTGGCGCCCATCGCGACGATCGCGAAGGCACCGGGTTGGATCCCGATGCCGGGGAACAGATGATTGAATCCGATCCCGACCATGAGTCCCATCGTCGATGCGATGATGAAGATCGGCGCGAGCGTCCCCCCCGAGGTGTTGGAGGCGAGCGCGATCCACCAGGAGATCATCTTGGCGATCATCAGCACCGCGGCCGTACCGAGCAGGAACTCACCGTTGACGGCGCCGCGGATCGCCCAGTAACCGACCGACAACGATCCGGGAACGACGAGGCCGACCAGTGCGAAGCCGACGGCCCCGACGATCGGATGGAAGAATTCCGGGATGTTCGACCGCCGGAAGAGCGCTTCGAACCCGAACAGGCCCTTGTTCAACACGACG
>JAFDWI010000075.1 GCA_018268545.1 Actinomycetota bacterium | reverse complement strand
GGACAGGCGCACCCAAATGCGAACTGGATCGCAGGTTTTGAAATAGACACCCCAGAATTCCCGAATGGAATCGTGTTCTCCACGAACGGTAATCGCCGCCCCGGCTGAAAGAGGTCAACAATGACCATCACAACTGAACAAGCGAAATGGTTTGCTGAGACGTTTGCTTCTTTGGCGACCAATGTCGAGAAATCGGTGTTGGGCAAACGTTCGACGGTCGAGCTGGCGCTCACGTGCATGCTCACCGAAGGGCACCTGCTGCTCGACGACGTGCCGGGCACCGGCAAGACCTCGCTCGCCAAGGCGCTCGCGAACACGGTGCAGGGCACCCAGAGCCGCATCCAGTTCACGCCCGACCTGTTGCCGAGCGACGTGACCGGCGCGACGGTGTACAACCAGCGCACCGGCGAGTTCGAGTTCCACAAGGGCCCGGTGTTCGCGACCGTGGTGTTGATCGACGAGATCAACCGGGCCTCGCCGAAAACGCAGTCGGCGCTGCTGGAGGTCATGGAAGAAGGCCACATCTCGGTCGATGGCATCCGTCACGACCTGGGTCGCCCCTTCCTGGTCATCGCCACGCAGAACCCCGTGGAACAAGCCGGCGTGTACCCACTGCCCGAAGCGCAACTCGACCGGTTCTTGATGCGCACCTCGCTCGGCTACCCCGACCACGACACGACCGTCGCGCTTCTCGCCGAAGCATCCCAACGGGACCGTTCCACCAACGTCGAACCGCTCATCACCGCGACCGCGGTCGCCCAGATGGCCGATCTGGCCGGTGACGTCCACGTCGACTCCGCGGTCCTCGCCTATGTGACGAGCATCGCTGAGCAGACCCGCCAGCACCCGCAGGTCAAACTCGGGGTGTCGACCCGAGGGTGCCTGGCGTTGGTGCGTGCCACCAAGGCGTGGGCGGCGTCGCGTGGTCGCAACCACGTGATCCCCGACGATGTGAAGGTGCTCGCCCACCCGGTGCTCGCGCACCGCGTGCTGCTCAGCCCCGACGCCGAGTTCAGCGGCACGTCGTCGACCCAGATCCTGGAACAGATCCTGACCGGGGTGTCGGCTCCGTCGGATCGTGGCGGCTCGGGTGCCGCCGGTGGTTCCGCAGAACCCGTCGTCCCCGCCGCGGTTGCCGCAGCATCTGCGGTGAAGGGCAACCTGGCGTCCCGACCGGTCGGTCAGTAGCCCCCGCGAACGAAACGGAAAGATCCACGACCGTGCCCCTCCCATCCCTCGACCGACTCGGCCGCCCGCGCGCTGCGGTGCGTTGGCTCGCCGAGATCGTGACCGTTCCTGGCCGGGTTGCCGTCGCGCTCGCGGTGGTGGCATGGTTCGGCGCATGGCGGACCGGGTGGGAAGAGCTCGTGCTGTTCGCGTCGGTGTGCACGGTCGCGATGATCATCGGGGTGCTCTGGACGTTGGGACGGCCCAAACTCACCGTCGACCTGGTCATCCGCCCCAAACGGGTCGTCGTCGGAGAACGCGCCACCGCCGAGGTGACCGTCACCAACGCCGCATCCCACCGCCAACGGCCCCTGCGACTCGAAGTCGTGGTCGGCAAGGCCGTCGCGGGGGTTGCGTTGCCGACCATGGCCGCCGGCGCGACCGAACAGGAACTGCTGATCATCCCGACGGCGCGCCGGGCCGTGATCCCCGTCGGGCCGATCACCTCGGTGCGCGGCGATCCGCTGGGCATGTTGCGCCGCGAAGTCACCTGGACGGGCACCTACACCGTCGGCGTCGAAGAGTTGTTCGTACACGCCCGCACCGTCATGGTCGCGTCGCTCACCGCCGGGAGATTGCGCGACCTCGAAGGCGAAACCTCCAATGACCGGTCACCCAGCGACGTCGCGTTCCACACGTTGCGTGAATACGTGCCCGGCGACGACCGGCGCCACATCCACTGGCGCACCACCGCCCGCCAACCCGACGGCAAACTCATGGTCCGCGAATTCGTCGACACCCGCAAAACCAATCTGGCGTTGCTGCTGTCGTTACGCGCCGCCGACTACACGTCGGCCGAAGAGTTCGAGTTGGCCGTGTCGGCGATCGCGTCGATCGGCAACCGCACCATCCGCGACGGCGATGACCTCTCACTCGTCGCCGGCCTGCACCACTTACCGACCGACGACCTGAACCGCCTCGGTGACGCGATCGCCCGCATCGAACTCGACAGCGACCCCGCCGGCCCCGCCGCGATCGCCCGGTATGTGCGCACGACCGTCGGCTCGGCGAGCGTCGTCGTGCTCGCCGCGGGCAACGGGATCGACCGGGCCGCGTTACGAGCCGCGACCGACCAACTCGGCCTGAACACCCACGTGGTCGTGGTGCGGGCCGTGCTCGGCGCGGAGCCGAGCTACCACGTGGCACGTGGCGTCACGATCCTCGAGATCGGTGCCCTCGAAGACCTGCCAAGGCTGTTGTGGACGGCGGCCGCGGCATGAGCGACACGATCACTTCCGGGCTCGGCGGCACGACCGATGCTTCCACCGGCCGTTTCGGGCGCACCCGCGCGTATCGGCCGTGGGTCCCCACCCCCGACGCGCGCCGCCCGATGCTCGCCGATGCCGCCCTTGCGGCCGCGCTCGGGTTGTTGGCCGTCCAGGCGTTCGCGCCATCGTTCGGTGGCAACGTGTGGTGGTCGATCGGCGGGTTGGGGGTGCTCGTCGGCGCGCTGATCGCGTACGCGATCGTGCAGTTCAAGCTCAGCCCGGTCGCATCGGTGCTCGCCACGGTCGCCGGGTTCTTCATCTTCGGCGCGCACGCCGTGCCCGACGCGTCGATCGCCGGGTGGGTGCCCGGCCCATCCACGCCCGGCGCGCTGTTCGACGGGATCACCCATGGTTGGGCACGGCTGATGACGACCGTCCCCCCGGTGGGCACCGTCGACCACATCGCCGCCATCGTGTTCGGGTGCGGGTACTTCGCGACGCTCGGCGCGCTGTTGCTCGCACGGCGCACGTCGAGTGTGTGGCTGCCTTCGGTGCTCCCCATGGTTGTCGCGGTGGTCGCGATCCTCGTCGGCACGCACCAGCCCGCCTCGACGCTCGCGCAAGGCGGCGCGCTCGCCTTCGGTGCGGTGATCTGGGCGTCGGTCCGCAGTTCTCGAAACCGGCCCCGCGTGCACGTGGTGGGGGCCAACGCGTGGACGACACGCGCGACCGCGGCCACGTTCGTCGTGCTCATCGCCGCAGCGGCCTTGCTCGTCGCGAACGCGGCGGCACCGTCGACACGTTTCGTGTTGCGTGACCACACCCAACCGCCCTTCGATCCGAACAACTATCCGAGCCCGCTCACGGGTTTCCCGAAGTGGCGTGACCTCGCACAGCCCAAGTCGGCCGCCAGGAACCAAACCGTGATGACGGTCAGCGGCATGCCGGCTTCGGTCCCTGTCCGCGTGGCCGTCATGGACGTCTACGACGGGAATGTCTGGCTCGTCGGTGGGCCGTCGAATACCAATGATCTGAGCGGTTCTGGACGCTTCCGACGCGTCGGCAGCGACCTGTCCTCGACAGCCGCGCCGGACCCGGGCACGTCGGTGCAAACGGTGGGCCCGACGACCAAGGTCGATGCCCGGATCTCTCTCGAGCACTACAACGACGTCTGGGTGCCGACATTTTCGGGTGCTCGATCGATGTCGTTCGGCGGGGCTGATTCCCGGGGCCTCGCGCAGCAACTCCGGTTCAATACGACTACCGAATCGGCGGCAGTTGGAGCCGGGATCAGCTCGGGTTCGAACATAACCGTGCGGGCCTCAGTGCCGGTCGTATCGTATGTCGGTGGCGCCCAACGTGACGCGATCGTCGGATCCAGACCGGCAGACCCTGGTGTCGCCCTCCCGCCGATCGTCGACACCCCAACCGGTCAAAACTTCACGGTCAAATCCGAGGCTGACAAGCTTTCATCTGGGGCCAAAACCGATTATAAAAAGGCGAAGGATCTGGAAAGTGGGCTGCGGCGGTCGGGACAGGCGTTCTACAGCGACGGGATAAACGAGGTCAACGGCAACCCGTTCTCGAAGTTCAGTAGCGGCCACAATCTGTACCAACTCGGCCAATTTCTATCGATCGTCAATCCGAACAACGCGAACACGCCGATGTTCATCGGAAACTCAGAACGATATGCGGCAGCCATGGCAGTGATGGCTCGCCTCGAGGGTCTGCCTGCCCGGGTCGTGATGGGGTTTCGAGCATCGGTGAGCACGACGCCGGCCCGTACCGTCGACGGCGTGACGACCTTCACTCCCGACCAGGCCGATGCCTGGGTTGAAATAGCCTTCAAAGGGGTTGGTTGGGTGGGATTCTTCCCGACACCTCCTCGAACCCAGAACGACATCCCGAAGCAGCCCGACAAAAGCTTCAGCAAATTGCCGGCCGATGTCCAAGCACAACCGCCCGTCAGCCCGCCTCCAAACCCGGCCATCTTGCAGAAGCAGAACAAGGACAAACACTCGGAGCCGACGAAATCCAACCCGTTCCACATCCCGGCGTGGGTGTGGTTGTTGCTCAAGATCATCTTCTACCCGCTCATTCTCATTGCGGCCATCGTCGGCGCGATCCGCGGGTTGAAGGAGTGGCGTCGTCGACGGCGTCGGAGCCGAGGCTCGCCGGTCGATCGCGTCGCCGGAGCGTGGGCTGAGATGCTCGACCACCTGCGCGACCTCGGCGCCAAGGTGCCCCGCAAGGGCACCCGCCTCGAAGTTGCGGGTGCCATTCCCACGGATGTCTGGGAACCGATCACCGGGTTCGCCGCCGGGATCAACGCGGCGATGTTCGGACCCGACGACCCGACCGACGAATCCGCCGAGTCGATCTGGGTGTACGTGGATGAGCAACGTGCCGAAACGCTCGAAGGCCTGGAGCGCAAACGCCGCTGGCTGACCCAACTCAACCTCGCGTCCCTCAAGCCGTGGCGATGACGACGGCGTTCATCGGCGGCGAACTCCAGGTGTGGCGCCACCAGCCCTCGGCGCGGACCCGTCCAACTGGAAGCGACGGTGATCGGTGGACCTGAAACTGTCCGTGCATCGGCCCGGGGGCGTGACCTCCAGCGACGTAGTTCTCACCTGTGATGCAACCGCGACCGCAGCATCGGTCGCGGCCGCGCTCGCCGAACGGGACCCGATGCGAGCGTTCGGCGGAGACCCGGCACTGTTCACGGTCCGCATCGACGGGCCCGGTCCGGTCCGCATGTTGGGTCGAGACACGCCGCTGTCCGAGTCCGGAATCCGTTCGGGTGACGCGATCTCGCTCGTCCCCTCGACCGGGCGTTTCGCCGACGGGTCCGACGGGCGTGCGGTCGTCGCCATCCTCACGGTCGAGTCCGGGCCCGACTCGGGCAAACAGTTCAAGTTGCCCGCGGGTGGCGCAATGATCGGGCGTGACCGGGCCGCAGACATCCAGTTGCACGACGCACTCGTCTCCAAGCGCCACGCCCGTTTGAACGTCGGCGAAAAGCTCGAGATCTTCGACCTCGGTTCGGTGAACGGCATCGAGGTCGGCGGGCTCGTCACCTCACGAACGGTGTTGCGTCCCGGTGACCACGTCACGATCGGCGACACGGTCCTCAGGGTCGAGCACCATCGACCCGAAGCCGCCGGTGCCGACGCACCGATCGGGGTGGCCTTCAACCGGTCGCCGTACCTGAATCCGATCTATGCGGGCACCAAGGTCGAAGCACCCGAAGTACCCCAGCCACAGAAACCCAGCACCTTCCCGCTGATGATGATGTTCGTCCCGTTGCTCATGGGCGTCGCCATGGTCGTGATGACCCACAACCTGTTCTCGGCGATCTTCATGGGGATGAGTCCGCTGATGATGGGCGGCATGTACTTCTCGAGCAAGCGGATGTTGAAGCGCCAAGCCGCCGAGGAAGCCCGCCAGTTCCACATCGCGCTCGACCATCTGGCGGCACGCCTCGACATCGACCGGGCCGAAGAGGTCGGGGTACGACGCCGCGAACACGTGTCGGCCACCGAAGCGGTGCAGGGCGCGGCCGGCCGAGCGAACCTGCTCTGGGCGATGCGCCCGGACAGGCACGGCTTCCTCGACCTGCGGGTCGGCCTCGCGTCGCTGCCGACCCGTTCCACGGTCGAGATGCCCAACGCCAAACAGGCGATCCCCGAGTTGCTCGATGAACTCGTCGCGGTCGTCAAGGCGCGTGATCACGTGTCGCCGGTGCCGGTCGTCGCACCGCTCACCCGGATCGGTGCGCTCGGCGTGGCCGGTACCCGACCCGATGCACTGGGCGCGGCACGTGCGCTCGTCGCCCAGGTCGCGGGGTTGCACAGCCCGGCCGAAGTGGTGCTCGCCACGGTGTTGCCGTCGGAGTCCGCGGATGAGTGGGACTGGGTGAAATGGCTGCCGCACACCTCGTCGCCGCAGAACCCGTTGGAAACCGGCCTGCTCGCGTCCGGGGCGGTCGCATGCAACCAACTGGTGTCGGCACTGCAGGAGCTGATCGAGGTTCGCCTGGGTGAGAAGTCGGGCTCACAGGACGAAGCCGTTGCCGGCGTGTCGGTCGTGGTGCTCATCGAGGACGAGGCGCCCGTGGATCGTCCCCGTCTGGTGGCGTTGGCCGAACACGGGCGTCGAGCCGGGGTGTACGTGATCTGGGTCGCGCCGACCACCGCACTCCTGCCGGCGGCGTGCGAGATCTTCTTCACCCACGATCCTGCTCAGCACACCATTGCAACCGGATTCATCGAGGACGGGTCGACGGCCGTGCCCGTCGAGGGCGAACCGCTGGATCGTGACCGGGCCGCCGCGTTCGCCCGCGACCTGTGCCCGGTGCACGATGCGAGCGCCGCGGTGGACGAATCCAGTGATGTGCCGATGCGCGTGTCGTTTCTCTCGGAGACCGGACTGGAGTTGGCCGAGTCCCCCGAAGCGATCATCGACCGTTGGCGCCAATCGGACTCGTTGCCACCCGACCCGGCCGAGATGGGCAAGCGGCGCCGGCGCGGTCACACGCTCGCCGCGTACATCGGATCATCCGCGCACGGCCCGCTCACGTTGGATCTGCGCGGCCAGGGACCCCACGCGCTGGTCGGTGGGACGACCGGTGCGGGCAAGAGCGAGTTCCTGCAGTCGTGGGTGATGGGCCTCGCGACCATGCATTCGCCGTCGCGGGTCACCTTCTTGTTCGTCGACTACAAGGGCGGCGCCGCATTCAGCGAGTGCGTGAAGCTGCCCCACACCGTCGGGCTGGTCACCGACCTCACGCAACATCTCGTGCATCGGGCGTTGCGCTCGCTGAATGCCGAGCTCCGCTACCGGGAACACATCCTGAACGCGAAGAAGGCGAAGGATGTGTTGGAGCTCGAATCCCGCGGCGACCCCGAATGCCCGCCGAGCCTCGTGATCGTCGTGGATGAGTTCGCGGCGCTGGTCGCCGAGGTGCCCGAGTTCGTCGACGGGGTCGTGAACGTCGCCCAGCGGGGACGTTCGCTCGGGTTGCACCTGATCTTGGCGACCCAACGGCCCGCCGGTGTGATCAAGGACAACCTGCGGGCCAACACGAACCTGCGGGTCGCGTTGCGCATGGCGGACGAGTCCGACAGTGACGACGTGATCGGGTCGAAACTCGCTGCGACCTTCGACCCGTCGATCCCCGGGCGTGGTGTCGCCAAGACCGGTCCGGGCCGGCTCACGATGTTCCAGTCCGCGTACGTCGGTGGTTGGACCACCGCCGAGCCGCCGCCACCACCGATCACGATCGTCGACCTGTCGCTCGCGGTCGGCGCCGAATGGGAAGTGCCCGAAGAGGTCGCAGCCGCCGCACCGGAAAAGGCGAGCGATGCCGAACACGGGCCGACCGACCTGCGCCGCCTGGTCGAGACCACCGTCGACGCTGCGGGCCAAGCCGCGATCCCGGCGCCGCGCAAGCCGTGGCTACCCGAGTTGGCCGAGGTGTACGACCTTGCCAAGACCCCCCAGTCGCGGACCGACACCGAACTGATCTTCGGTGTGGCCGACGACCCCGACAACCAGGCGCAGGTTCCGATCGCGTTCTACCCCGACGCCGACGGGAACATGTCGGTGATCGGCACCGGCGGGTCGGGCAAATCCGCGTTCCTGCGCACGATCGCGGTGGCCGCGGGTCTGTCGACCCGGGGCGGACCGTGCCAGGTGTACGGGCTCGACTTCGGGTCGCGTGGGCTTGCGATGCTCGAGTCGTTGCCCCACGTCGGGTCGGTGGTGACCGCCGATGACGACGAACGGGTCGCGCGCCTGATGCGCACGTTGCGGGAAACGATCGAGGAGCGCGCGACGCGGTATTCGGCGGTGCGGGCCGGGTCGATCGCCGAGTATCGCCGCTTGGCCGCGAAGCCCGACGAGCCGAGGATCTTCCTGCTGCTCGACGGCATGGCCGCGTTCCGACAGGCCTACGAGTTGTCGGCCACCGCGGGGATCATCGAGTCGCTGGTGTCGATCGCTTCCGATGGTCGCCAGGTCGGTGTGCACGTGATCGTGTCGGCGGATCGTCCATCGACCATCCCGAGCGCGTTGGCGTCGACGATCCAACGCCGCCTGGTGCTCCGCCTCGCATCCGATGACGACTACGCGTTCGCAAACGTCCCTCGTGGGATGCTCGATGCGAGCAGCCCCGCGGGTCGAGGTTGCCTGGGCGACGCCGAGGTGCAGGTCGCGGTGCTCGGCGGCACGGCCGACACGTCCTACCAGTCCAAGGCGATGGCGAAGCTCGGTGAGGAAATGGGACGCACGGTCGGGCGCCCACCGGCCCCCGAGGTCGGGCGTCTGCCCGAGACGGTCACGACCGGACAGCTCCCCGCGCCACACCCCGGGAACATTCCGGTCGGGTTGGCCGACGTGGACCTGGGGCCGTTCATGTTGCGTTTCGACAACCCGGTGTACGTGGTCGGTCCGCCACGCAGTGGCAAGACCACCGCGTTGGTGACGATCGCTTCGCAGTTACGCCAGGCGATCCCGGGTGCGTACTTCGTGTACCTGGGTGATGGTCGCTCCGCGCTGCGCAACGCGGTGCGCTGGGACGAGATCGCCGAAACCGACGAGTCGGTCGCGACCACGGCGACCAGCCTGATCGAACGCCTCGAGGCGAACACGTGGCCGGCGGGTGGGCTGGCGGTGTTCTTCGACGGCGCGCATCGCCTCGCCACGTTGATGTGCGACCAGGATCTGGTGAAGGTCGTGAACCTCGCCGGGCGAGGCGGCCAGGTGGTGGTCGCCGACGCGGACGTCGACCAGGCCGGGTCGTCGTATGCGTTGCTGAAGGCGCTGCGCGTGGCCCGCCACGGCCTGGCGCTCGTACCGGATCAGTTCGACGGGGACTCGGTGTTCAAGACGCCGTTCCCCCGTACCAGACGGCCCGATTTCCCCCCAGGGCGTGCGCTGTACGTGCGCGAGGGACGGGTCATGAAGGTGCAGATCGCGGAGACCGAAGCCGACGGGGGCACACCATGACCCGGCGGTTCCGGCCACCGTTCGGCAGCGGGGAGTCCTCCCCATTGCCGCATCCGTGGAGTCGTTGTTCAATGACCTCACACCAAACAACACCGCAGCGGGGAAATACCCCAGCGGACAGACCAGGGAAGGGTTGACCTCATGGCACTCGAAGGAATGGATGTAGCGGCCGTACAACAGCTTGCACAGCTGCTGAACCAGAAGGCCGACGACATCAACAGCACGATGCAACAGCTCAACGGGCAGATCAACAACTCGACGTCGATCTGGGTCGGCAACGACGCGAACCAGTTTCGATCCGAATGGCAGAGCACCCACGTGCAGCAGTTGAACGCCGTGGTGAACGGCTTGCACGACGCGGCGCAGAAGGCCATCCAGAACGCCCAACAGCAGGAGCAGGCGTCGGGTTCCTGACGCTGCCTGGTCGTGTCCGGTGGGGGTGGCTGAGCGATCAGCGGCCCCCACACCACGATCCACCGTGTGAATCCCGAATCCGATCCGACCGGTCTTTTCGTAAAGGAGGAAGTCCGTGGCAGTACAAGGAATGGACATCGATCAAGTACGACAAGTGGCTGCCTGGCTGAACGAGATGTCGAACGAGATCGAGAACTACACGCACCGTGCGACGGCCATGGTGCAAACCGTGGTGGGCCAAGGCTGGCAGGGCCCTGACGCGGAGCAGTTCCGATCGAACTTCGCCGATCACGTGCGTCCGTCGCTGTTCCGGTCGATTGAAGTCCTTCGCGACATGGTGCAACAGGCACATCGTGAAGTCGCCCAACAAGAAGCCGCATCAGGATCCTGAGGAAGGGAATGAAATGACACTCACCGAAGCAGCGGATCCCGATGCGCTGGATCGCCTCGCTCACCACTGCGACGCAGCTGCCCAGAAGATCGAAGACACCTACGTGCCGGTGCGCCAGGCCTTCCACAGCTCGGGCTGGCAGGGTTCTGACGCCGACCAGTTCGCCACCGACTGGGACGGCCCGTCGAGGGCCCGTTTGACGAACACCGCAACCGCCCTCCGTGACGCCGCAACCTCACTGAGACGAAACGCGAACCAACAACGCGCCGCCAGCGACGACACCGCCGGCGGTGGTGGTGGTGGCCCGCTCGGGCTCTCAAACGAACTCATGCGGGATCTCGAAGAGATAATCGACGGATTGGGCCCAGGCGGGCTAACAGGAAATCAACTCGTTCGCGATCTCGAAGGGCTCTTCGGTGGGGGCTCGATCCTTAGCAACCTCGCAGACAACCAGTTGATCCAACTTCTTGGAATGACGGGTGGGCTGTTGACATTGACACG
>JAFDWI010000074.1 GCA_018268545.1 Actinomycetota bacterium | reverse complement strand
GGAATCCCTTGGCGCGGTAGTCCCCCACGGCGACGTCGTTACGGCGCTTGGACAACTTGCGACGCTGCTCGTCGACCAGCAACGGGAGGTGCGCGAAGACCGGCCGGTAGTCGAGACCGAGCGCGTTCCCGAGGAGGAGGTACTTCGGGGTGCCGTTGACATGCTCTTCACCGCGCACGACATGGGTGATCGCCATGTCCGCGTCGTCGACGATGTTCGCCAGCAGGAAGGTCGGGGTTCCATTCGACCGCAGCAACACGAAGTCCTCGATGGTCGAGTTCTTCACCGTCACATGGCCACGGATCAGGTCGTCGAAGGACGTCTCGCCGTCATCGGGCGCCCGAAATCTCAGCGCCCGGCCGTTGTCGGGCTCGAGCGCGCGGGTCCGGCAGTGGCCGTCGTATCCGGGCGGGCCTCCACGCTCGGCCGCGCGGGCGGCGACGTCGTCGGAGGTGCAGTCGCAGTAGTACGCGTCGCCTGCTTCGAACAACTGCTCGGCGGCCGATCGGTACCGCTCGAACCGTTCGGACTGGTAGACGACGTCATCATCCCAGGTCAGACCGAGCCACTCCATCGCCGAGAAGATCGCCTCGGTGAGCTCGGGACGGTTCCGCTCGGTGTCGGTGTCCTCGACGCGCAACAGGAACACCCCGCCGGTGTGGCGGGCCCAAAGCCAGTTGAACAACACGGTCCGAGCGCCGCCGACGTGGAGGAAACCCGTCGGGGACGGCGCGAAACGAACGCGGACATCGGACATCTCGTTCACGGTACCCGCCGAAGCGTCAGGTCAACGATCGACGAACAGGCTCGCCCAGTCCTGGGCGTGCGCAGCCGTCACCGCCGCGGGCGTCATCGCGAGCGCATGGTCGGAGACGGCTGCGGCGATTTCGCGCCGGAGGTCGTAGCCGTGCGCTTCGGCGTGTGCCCCTTCGAAAAGTTCGGCCCGCATGACACGCAACCCACTCGCCGGTTGATCGTCGAAGAAACCCCAGATCGTGAGCGCGACCTCGAGATCCGCGAGGATCGGCGCACGCCCGTTGCGCGCCGCACGACGCATCGCCACCGCGATCGCGCCGGCTTCGGCGTCTTCACGTTGTTCGTTCCCCACGACCTTGATCCGGTCACTCACCCGGTGCACGAGCTTGTACGCATAGCCGATGTCGGGTCCGTGATTGCCGAACAGGCCGCCTTGGGGCATGGCGTTCGGCACGATCTCACCCGGACGTGCGCCACGGCGCCATCCGTTTCCACGCCCGGGCGAGGGGCGGTAGTCACGCGGGTGCAGTCGAGGGTCGACGGGAACGTAGGAGGGAATGGCCATAACGGGTCGCAGCCTACCGGCCGCAACCCGCCTCGGACGGATCACACCGGATGGGCCAGCAACCACACGAAGGCGTCGGACAACGCCTGCCAGGACGCCTCGATGACGTTCTCGGACACCCCGATGGTCGACCAGGTGCGATCACCGTCGGTCGAGGTGATCAGCACGCGGGTCACCGCCCCGGTGCCCGATGACGAGTCCAACACGCGAACCTTGAAGTCGATCAGCAACAGGTCGTCGACGACCGGATATCGATGGCGGATCGCCGCACGCAACGCGTTGTCGAGCGCGTTGACCGGCCCGTTGCCCTCGCCGACCGATGCGAAGCGCTCATCGTCGACCCAGACCTTCACGGTGGCCTCACAATCCACCGACGCATCGTCCTCGACGTCGAGTGGATCGATTCCGGCCGCGGAAGGAAGGCGGTGGTACGTCGTGACCCGGTAACCCTCGACCCGAAAGAACGGCTGCCGCCAACCGGTCGCGTGGCGCATCAGCAACTCCAGCGAGGCGTCGGCGGCTTCGTACACGAACCCGGCCGCCTCGCGTCGTTTCAGCTCGTCGCTGAGGGTCCCGGCCGCCTGCTCGTCCAATGCCACACCGAGCTCGTCGGCCTTCATCGACATGCCGGCCTTGCCACCCAGGTCCGACACCAGCACCCTCGTGGTGTTGCCGACCGTCTCGGGCGTCACGTGCTCATACGCGACGCTGCCGACCCGACCCAGCGCCGAGGTGTGCAGCCCGGCCTTGTGGGCGAATGCCGATGCCCCCACATAGGGGTCCGCCGGGTGTGGCGGCAGGTTGACGAGTTCGGCGACGTGCCGCGACACCGACGTGAGCCGGCCGACGTTGCCCTCGGGCAGACACCGGACGCCGAGCTTCAGCTCGAGGTTCGGGATGACCGTCATCAGGTTCGCGTTCCCGGTGCGTTCGCCGTAACCGTTGATCGTGCCCTGCACCTGTGTGGCGCCGGCAAGGACCGCCGCGACCGAGTTGGCCACCGCGTTGCCGGTGTCGTTCTGGGTGTGGATGCCGATACGCGTGTCCGCGCCGAAAGCGGCGACGACCTGCGCGGTGATCGCCCCGACCTGGTGGGGCAGGGAACCGCCGTTGGTGTCGCACAACACCAGGCAGTCCGCTCCCGCCATCGCCGCAGCCTCGAGGATCCGGAGCGTGAACTCGGGGTCCGCTCGCATCCCGTCGAAGAAGTGTTCGGCATCGAAGAACACCCGTAGACCTTCGGCCTTGAGGAAGCGGACCGAATCCGCCACCATCGCGACCCCTTCGTCGAGGTCGGCTCGCAGTGCTTCGGTCACGTGGAACGCCGACGACTTCCCCACGATGCAGACCGTCCCGGTGCCCGCCTCCACCAACGCCCGCAAGGTCGGGTCGTCATCGACCTTTCCTCGCGGCCTTCGCGTCGAGCCGAACGCGACCAACTCGGCCGTCGACAACGTCAGTTCGGTCGGCGCACGTCTGAAGAACTCGGCGTCCTTGGGATTCGCCTGGGGGTAGCCGCCTTCGATCCACCGGACCCCGAGCCACTCGAGCTGCTCGGCAACCCGCAACTTGTCGTCGACCGAAAGCGAGATCCCCTCGAACTGGGACCCGTCTCGAAGTGTCGTGTCGAAGATGTCGACCGCGCTCGGGAGCGCAGCCGACTCATCGGACATGTTCAGCCCATTCGGCGTACCGGTCGATCTTTCCCGATGTCGCCGCGGAGTACTCGGCTGCGATCGCCAGGGTGTGTTCGCCGGGACACGGCACGGCACGGTCGTCGACGGAGTTGACCGCCGCGATCTCGGCGGCCGAGCCGCACAGGAACATCTCGTCCGCGAGGTACAGGTCGCTGCGCGAAAGTTCGCCGAACGCGGTGGCGATCCCGAGGTCGGATGCGATCCGCATCACCGAGTCCTGGGTGATCCCCTCCAGCGCGCCTGCGGACAGCGGCGGGGTGATCAGCGTGCCGTTGCGGGCGACGAAGACGTTCTCACCGGTGCATTCCGAGACCATCCCGGTCCGGTTCAACAACACCGCTTCGTCGTATCCGGCCCTGACCGCCTGGATCTTCGCCAGCGTCGAGTTGACGTAGTTGCCCGTCGTCTTGGCAGCGGGCGGCATGATGTTGTGATCGTGGCGCTGCCACGACGAGATCTGCAGACGGATCCCCTTGGTGAGCCCGTCGTCTCCCAGGTACGCGCCCCACGGCCAGCACGCGATCGCCACGTCGACCGAACACGGGATCGTGTTGAGACCCATCTCGCCGTAGCCGAAGTACGCGATCGGCCGCACGTACGCACCGTCGAGCCCCGATGCGGCGACGACGTCCTTCGAGGCCTGGACGAGCTCGTCGACCCCGTAGGGCATGTCCATCATCATGATCTTCGCCGAGTTGTGCAGTCGGCGGATGTGGTCGGTCAAACGGAAGATCGCGGGACCTTCGGGTGTCGGGTACGCACGCATGCCTTCGAACACGCCGG
>JAFDWI010000073.1 GCA_018268545.1 Actinomycetota bacterium | reverse complement strand
GGCATGAGGGAGCGAGGGAGGATCTGGTTCGGTATCGCCCTCGTCGCCGTCACCCTCTGGACGACGACGGCGGGCGGTGCCGAACCGACAATGGCGGTGAGCGGTGCCGAACCGATGACGACGGCCCCATCGTCGCCGAGTCCTGCGGCCAGGGCGTCGGCGTCCACGCGAACCGTGGGTACGGCGGCGGTGAATACGGGCGTGCTCTCGTCGGCGAACGGCGAATCGTTCAGCTTCGACCAGCACGGTGGCGGGATCACGGCGAGCGCGCCGGCCGGCAACACCGACGGCAATATTCGTGAGGTGTTCTGGCGGAGTGGCGCGGCGTTCGGATCCGACGAGCAGACCTGCGCAACCTGGAACGACGACGCCACCTCTGTCGGTTCGCCCGGGGGGAACCGACAGATGGGCCTCGCGCTGCGGATCGCTCCGGCAACGGGCAACGGGCGCGGCATCAAAGCGGTCACGCTCACCCAGAACATCTGGGCAGGTGTGACGTGGGCATTCTGGATGAACGTGTGGAGTGTCGTCGACCCCACGAACACGCAGTTCCAGGCGTTGCACGAGTTCGACGTTGCGCCCATCATCGGTTTCGGTCCGACCGCGGTGCCGCCCCCATGGCATGTGTGCGCACGGGTGGTCGGGCTCACGTTCTCGTTCAAGGTCTGGACCGGCACGAACCCCGAACCGTCATGGACCGACGCCACCCACGTGTTCACTGCGTCGTTGCCTGCTGGTTGGGACTACCCGGGCGACGCGGGCGCGTACGTCGGACACCTCCGATCGACCGAGTCGGCGCGGTTCTCCGGCCTGTCGACCCGCACGCTGCCCGTTACGGCGACTGGGCGCAACTCGGACGTCAGCGCGGGTCGAGCTGCACCGGTGGCAACACCCGACTTTGCTTGGCCGACCTACGTCGGGTGACGCTCCTCTCGGAGAGGTGACCTGCTTGTTGTGCCACGGCCCCGCATCCGGTAACCGTGCGACGTCGACAGCTCGGTCGCTGCGACGACGAGATTACGGTCGGTCGTTACAACCGGAAACGCGCCTGCGGCCCCGGTCACCCGACGTGCGGCGTCGGTGGTGAGACCGAGTTTGCGGGTGCACACCGCCCAGAGTTCGATGAGTACCTGGGTGCTGACGACGATCTGGGCGCGATGCTCGTCGATGAGGCGTGTCGGGGCGCCGCGCTTGACGGGTGTCGAGCGCGTAGACGAACACATTCGTGTCGATGAAGATTCGCGTCGGAATCACCGGCCGGTGAATCGTTCGAGGTGGAGTTCGTCTCGTGTCCAGGCGTCGACGGATCCTGCAAGCTCGTCCGCGAGACGGAGAAACTCACCGGCTCGATCGCTCGTGCCGGTTCCGGCATACCGATCGAGTTCGTCTCGAAGCACCGCGTTGACCGATGTGCCTTGCTCGGCGGCCCGGACCCGTGCGGCCCGAAGGGTCTCGTCGTCGACGACGATCGTCAAGTTTGCCACGGACCCAGTGTGACACGGGATCCGTGGCAATACGGGAGCAAATCATGCACGTCGGGCACGTTTCGGGTTTGCCGTGTGTCGTTGGGGGTGTATGGAATCGAAGCCTCCAAGCTGTAACGATGGCACCGGTGTCTGCTGAGGTGCGGCGCGACGACGTTGTGGGCCGCGTGGAGCGGAGGGATTTCGACGCGGTCTACGCGTCGGAGCTGACACCGTTGACACGGGTTGCGTATCTGGTGGTGCACGACCGTGCGGTTGCCGAGGAACTTGCCCAGGAGGCGTTCGTGCGATTGTTCGAACGTTTCGACGAGGTACGGAATCCGGCGGGGTTCTTGCGGACCGTGGTCGTCCGGTTGGGGATCAACTGGGCGAAGCGGCATCGGATGGAGGCGGACCGGTTGCGCCTGGTCGGGCCGTTGCACTCGGCGTCGGCGTCGTCAGGTGAACAGATCGACGGGATGTGGGCGTGTCTGGCCCGCTTGTCGCCCGAGCGTGCGGCGGTGTTGGTGTTGCGGTTCTACGAGGACCGTTCCTTCGATGAGATCGGCGTGATCGTGGGGGCGTCTGCGGCGACGGTCAGGTCGCGGGCACGGCGTGCGTTGGCGGACCTGCGCAAGGAGTTGGAACGATGAACGAGCTCGACGAATTCGAGACGCGCCTGCGCGAAACGCTGGAAGCGAAGGCCAAGCCGGTCCGAGGTGCGGCCCGGGTGTTCGACCCGACACGCCGTACCCGCTTCAGTGCCGAGCCCCTGCATGTCGGCCCGTCCTCTGCGCGGCGGAACGCAGCTCGGATCCTCACGATCGCCGCGGCGATCCTGATCCTCACGGTCGGCACGTTCATGTTGGTGCGCCGCGGTTCCCAGGGCGACCGTGGTGACGGATCCCTCGGTGTCGCCGGCGTTCCGAGCACCACCGCGCGCAATGGAAAAGTTCCGCTCGACTCACTCGACTCGATCTTCCCGGCAACCAGGGCTGAGTACCTGAGCGGCATCGAAAGCGACGGCTACCTGGGCTTCATCAACAGTGTTTCGAACGCGGCACAGCGACAGTGCCTTGCATCTGCAGGGCAGTCCGAGGACACCGGCGGAGGCGCGATGTTCATGCCGCTTGTCAAGGTGCTGGCGCCGGACAACGGTGTCTACATCTCGGATTTCGCGGACATTGCCAGGTTCAAGGCGGGGAACGTCCCGTGGGCGAATTCGGTGACGGATTCCCTGCAGGTGGAGATGTCCCCACCGCGACGCGGCACGGCACAACCGAATGACGGTTCCCCGACGGCAACCTCGCAGGCCGATGCCGACGCAAGGTTGCACTGCGAGGTGACCTCCGAACAGCGCTCGAGGGACCTGAGCCAGGACGCCGTCTACTCCCAGGTCGACAACCTCACCAAGGATTGGCTCTTCGACACGGACATGGCCAACATGAACGCCGACCCGAAGGTCGCCCGAGCCAACACCGCCTACATCGCATGTATGGCGTCCCGCGGCTACACCGTCGGCGTGAACCCCTCGACCGGAAGCGCGACCGACTTGATCACCGCGGCGCTGAAGGTCTCCAACGACAAGCGCCGCCTCAAGGCACTGGAGCAGGCATACGGCAACTGCTACGAGCCGGTCGCGGACGCGCTCGACGACTTCCGACTTGCGAAACGCAACGCCAAATATCGCAGCGACGACGGATCGCTCCAGAAGCTCGCCGATGCGATCGTGCGTTCCGAACAACAATTGAGCAAGGAATACGGCGTTCCGTTGCCACAGAACTGAGCCCGGCCGATCACGAACTTCGGCCAAACAAGTGCGCTGGACGACCCTGGTTGGCCGAAGTTCGCGGTGGGGTGGTTGTCGTGGGGCTGGTCGGGGACGTCACGCCTGGCGGCCGGTACCTGCGAGGACAACGGCGAGTTCGGCCCGGTTGTGCACGTCGAGCGCCGTGAACACATTGCCCAGGTGGGTTTCGACGGTCCGACGAGAAATACACAACTGGTCGGCGATCTGACGGCTCGTGAGGCCCCGGGCGGCCAAACCGGCGATCTCGAGTTGGCGCCGGGTCAACTTGTCGGCCGATCGGTTCATCGGAGGGATCCAGTAACCCATCCCCATGACTTCGCCCGTGGCGGAAGCGGTGCGATCGATGTCACCGTCGAGGAGTGCCCCGACGTGGCGGGCGAGTGCACGCGGAAGCGGCGAGTCGATCAGGTCCTCGAGCGTGCGCACCCGTTCGCGCGTCTCGTCGGAGGTGTCGAGGTCGCCGGCGATCCCGAGCGTGTGCCATCCCCAGATCTCCACGAGAGGCATCCCTTGGCGTTGCCCGCCTTCGATCAGCGACCGGGCGATGCCGGCCGCGTCGCCACCGATCGCGATTTCGGTCCTGGCCCAGCAACATCGAAGATACGGGGAGACGATGCCGCTCGAGCGTGCCGGGAGTGAGCGAGCCCGGGCCAGCGTCGCCGACGCTGTCGCAACGTCGCCGGTCGCCGCTTCGAGCAACGCACGATGCGTCAGCCCGAGCACGAGCCAGCCGCTGAAATCCAACAGTTCGAGTCGGGCGACGCCGGCGCGGACGTCGTCGAGCGCCGCTTCGGAACGTCCGAGCGCGGCCTCGACGAGCCCACGGCCGATCTGCCACATCGCCACGTCCACGAACGCGGATCGGCTCAGCTCTGTTTCGAATGCATCGATGACCTGCATCGCGCCGGCCGCGTCGCCTCGCCAGAGCAGTGCGACGAGCTCGACCGACGTCACGAATTGCAGCGCCCACGGTGGAGCAGGGTCCTGTGCCCGCAGCCCGGCGGCGACGACCTCGACCGCGCCCAGCGCGTCGGGTGACGGATCTTTGAGCACCTCCGCGATGAGCGTGGTGAAGACGAGTTCCGCCTGGATCGCCGCGCTGACGTTCGCCATCATCTCCGGCGAGGCGGCGATCTTGGCGGCCTCGTCGAACTCGCCGAGATAGGCCAGTCGGAGCGCCCGGTCGGCGAGCAGCCGGTGACGGATCGGGTCGAAGTCACCGTCGGAGGGAATTTCGTCGGCAAGGTCCGTAACCCGGGAACGAGCCGCCATCTCGTCGCCATGCCCGAACTGGTCGATGTGCGCCCGTTCCACGGTTGCATCGAGGAGCCGGTGGAACACCGCAGCGCTGCGGTCCCCCTCGGTGTGCGCGAGGTCGATCGCCTCGTCCAAGTCGACGATGGCCGCCTGCGTGTTGCCGAGGAATCGACGTGACCTTCCGCGTGCAACGAGCGCGTCGACCCGGTCCGCGATGGTCGCGTCGCGGTCTTCGAGGACGCGGGTCGTCAAGGTGATCGTCTCGTCGAACCGTCGAAGTCCCTCGGCGCATCGAGCCGCGGTGAGCAGCGCGCCCGCATCGAAGGTCGCACCCACGTTGATCGACCACAGCGCGACGTCGACGAAATGACCCGGGTCGGTGTCGACAGCGCCGGCGATGTCGCACGCATCGGTGAGTTGCTCGAACAGACGACGACTACGACCCGGCGGCACGGCCGCACGCACGATCGACGCGTGGACCGGGTTGGCGAATTCGACGACGGCCCGTCGCGCCGGGCCACCTGTCGACATGCCGATGAGGCCACTGGCGATCGCACTGTCCAGTGGGTGCGCGCCGGTCAGCGAGAGGACGACGTCGACCGGGATCGATCCACCCAGCGCGATCAGCTCGACCGTGTCCCGCGTCGGTTCGTCGAGTCCGGCCATCCGTTCTTCGACGAGCGCCCGAAGTGGGCGACCAGGTTCGGGGACCGACACGGGAAGCCAGACGCCTTCGCGGCACACGATGTTGCCCGCGAGGCGAGCCCGATCGACGAGGTCGTGCAGCGCTCGGGGATTCCCGCCGGTGAGCGCCCACGCCCAGCGTGCCAGCTCGGCGCTCGACAACCCCTCGAGTGTGTCGGTCACGAACTCGTCGGTCTGCAACAGGTTGAAGGGTTCGAGGTCGATCCGTTCGACGATCCCGTCCTTCCACAGGGCGTGCCAGCGCGGCGGCTCGCGCCGCACGGTCTGGCGGATCGTCCCGATCAGGTGGACCCGAGCGTCGCGAGCCAAGGCGATCACGCGGGCCGCGGCCGCGACCGGGAGCAGGTCGAGGTCCTCGACGATGATGATCGGGCGGGTGCCCGTGCCGTGCTCGTACTCGTACTCGTGCCCGCGCCGGTTGCTGTTGCTGTTGCCGGATGCCTCGGACCGATCGTGCGGCTGCTCGATGGAGGCGTCGATGTCCGCGACGAATGCAGGACCCTCGACGTCGTCGCCCCAGAACCGCAGGATTCGATGCGACGGTGTGGTTGCCTCCGCGGCGACGCGGAGCTGGTCGACCAGGTGCGACTTCCCGATCCCGGCCGGGCCGTAAATGATGACGCCGGACGATTCGGTGAGGCCTCGGATTGCACGTTCGAGTTCGTGGCGCCGGACTCCGTGAGTCATCGGCGGCCACGCCTCGGACCGTTTCGCCGCCGTGGGTGCATCGTCTGGTGACTCGTGGGGCGCCATGTCCGCTCGCATCGCGCGTCAAGTCTCGCACAGCTCCCGGTCTCGCACGGGCCCCCGCCCCCGAATCCGCCGGTTTTCGGTGCTTCGGGGCAGAAATACGTAACGGTTACCGATGACGTGGCGGCGAAGGATTCCTACCTTGCCCCTCCAAGGTGCGCGTGTGCCGCGCCCGGGCGATGAGGAGCCGAACATGAAGCTGACCCGAACTCCTTCTGCAAAGCGTTGCGGACCGACGCATCGTGCGAACCGCGCGCTTTGTCGCCTCGGCGCGTGTGCGGCGACACTCGGGTTGGCAGCGACGTCGATGCTGGCCGTCTCGAGCGGTGTGGCCTCAGCGGTGAGCGGAACGGTGCTGATCACCTCGAATGGCACCTGGACCGTGCCTGCCGGGGTGACCCAGGTCAGCTTCGAGGTCGTCGGCGGTGGTGGCGGCAGCGCGAGTGGAACCGGTGTGACCTACGGCGGTGCTGCCGGCGGTGGCGCCGACATCGTGGCGACTCTGGCCGTCACACCAGGTCAGGTGTACTACGTCGGGGTCGGCGGGCCCGGCGGCGACGGAGGGGATCGGCACAGCCCCGGTGGTGGTGGCGGCGGCGGTTGGGGTGCTGGCGGCGGAGGTGGCACCGGTTCGCTGACCGGTCATGCCGGTGGTGGTGGCGGCGGTGCGACCTACGTGCAATATTCGACGAACCCTGGCACCAACAATTCGAACGTCCTGATGATCGCCGGTGGCGGTGGCGGCGCGGGTGGCGGCGGTGGCTTCGGCAACGGTGGCGATGCCGGCTGTGGTGGAAACAGTGGTGCAAATGGCACGGGTGCAGGTGCCGGCGGCGGTGGTGGCGCCGGCGCGAACAACGCCGGTGGTGGCAACGCGGGAGGTTCCACCAGCGG
>JAFDWI010000072.1 GCA_018268545.1 Actinomycetota bacterium | reverse complement strand
ATTTCACATCGGGTAGGCGACGCGTCACGTAGAGTGCGCAAATGCAGAACGCTCACCCTCGTATCCGCAAGG
Organism: Actinomycetota bacterium; assembly: GCA_018268545.1. GTDB lineage: Bacteria > Actinomycetota > Acidimicrobiia > Acidimicrobiales > Iamiaceae > JAFDWI01. Next base: position 14,303 of record JAFDWI010000072.1, on the reverse strand, counting down.
GACTCGTCGCTGGTCTCGCCGCGTTGGTCGTCACGATGATCGCCGTGCCGGCCGTCGGTGCGGACCCCACGCTTCCCGGCCCCGGGTCACCGACGACGATCGAGGCCAACGGTCGCTGGTTCCCGACCGACGCCCAAGGCCGAGCACTCGACCTGCACGGCTACAACATCAAACTGCACGCCGATCAGATCGCCACGATCACCCTCGCCCAGCTCCAAGGGCTGCGTCGCAACGGTTTCACGTTGCTGCGCCTCGCGATCTTCTGGTCCGACATGGAGCCGACGCAGGGAACCTGGAACAACCAGTACTTCACCGATCTCGGCCACGTCCTCGACCTGGCACAGACCGCCGGGGTCAAGGTCGTCCTCGACATGCACCAGGACTCTTTCAGTCCTGCCGTCGGGGGCTACGGGATGCCCGACTGGGCGACCCGCACCGACGGGCTCGTCTACCACGACACCGCGATCCCGTGCCTCGACGCGGCGAACCAACGTGCGTGGCAACACTTCTACGAAGACGCCGATCTCCGGGCTGCGCAGACCGCCGCCTGGACCGAGGTCGTGTCACGCCTCGGGAGCAAGCCGGCGGTGTTCGGATACGACCTGTTGAACGAACCGTGCGGGCAGATGAACGCAGGTGAGGGCTACACCGACGCGCTGACCCGCGTCGAAGCGACCCAGATCACACCGATGCTCCAGCGCGTGACCGACGCGATCCGGGCGACGGACACGACCCACTGGATCTTCCTCGAAGGCGCCTTCGGGCTGACGTCGTCCTTCGCCGCGCCGAGCGGGCTCGGGCCCGTCCACGATCCGACCGGACGCCAGATCTACGCGCCTCACCTGTACGACCTCGGGATGGAGTCGGGCGCCGATTGGAACCCGTCGAGCGACTTCGTCACCCGCTACTACTCGAACATCGTCACCTACGGGGCGACCAACCACATCCCGACGATCGTGCTGGAGTGGGGCCCACAGAAGCCGGCGCTGCCGAACGCGGCCGACTACGTGTCCCAGGTGATGCACGGCGCCGACGCGCACGTCGCCGGTTGGGCCGCGTTCGCGTGGTGTCAGGGACTCGGCGGCTGGTGCCAACTCGACTCCAACGGGAACCCGGGCGCCGGCATGACCGACAACACCCAGGTGTACCCGATGGCGATCGCGGGTCGCCCGATCTCGATCCAGGGCAACTATGCGGCAGGCACGTCGATCGTCACGGTTGATCCAACCGACCCGGGCGCAACCGGGCCGACCGAGTTCTACTTCCCGCTGCGCCGGTTCCCCAGCGGCCCGAACGTGTCGGTCGATCTTCCTGCCGGCGAATGGTCGAGTTCGTGGAACGCCGACACCCAGACGCTGTCGGTGACGGTCAACTCTCGCGCCAGGCACACGATCACCGTGTGGCCACAGGGCACGACGCAACCTGAAGGGACCACCACGACGACCTCGACGACCACCTCCTCGACGGTTCCGCCCTCCTCCACGATTCCACCCGGATCCTCGACCACCACCGGGGCGGTGCAACCATCCGCGTCCACCAATCCAGGGTCGCCGACCTCGACGCCACCGTCGGGGACGCTCCCCGCGACCGGCGCGCCGATCGCTCCCCTGGTGGTGATCGGGAGTTCGCTGATCGCCCTCGGCCTGGCGCTCGACGTGATCCGACGGCGGCGGCGTATCGGGCCCTGAACGGGCCGCGTCGATGAACGGGCACGCTTCGCGGGGATTGCCTCGCTCCGACGTGTCCGACAGCGCCAAGACGACCCGACCGATCCGGCTCACCCGTTCCTGACTTCACGGCGCTCCGGGTTCACCGCGCCCGGCCGCGACGTCCCGCACGTCCGATGAGCCCGGCACGGTCCCGGACACTCGCGATGTTCTGTGCCGATCTGTCCGGTGCCCGCGCCGGAACCGGGGCGCTGCGGATCGCTGCCGACGCATCCGCCCCGCAAACCCGTCCGGCACGGATCGGCATTCGAGGCCGGCGGTGTCCGGCCGAGCGAAGGGCGCACCGAAGGCTCGCGGTGCACCCGAACCGGATGATCACGCCGGCGCCGGGTGCGCCTCGAAGAACGACCAGATCTCGTCGGTGGCGTTCATCGCTGTCGACGGTTGATCGATTCCCAGTGCCTTCGCGGCGATCGGCCGGGACTTCTTCGACCCGGGCCATTGGTGACCCGCGCCGGCGACCGTGACGAGCTCGACGCCTCGGCCGTTCTCACACGTCGAAACCGACCGGGTCACGACACCCTCAACCGTGACCACCGGCGCCGAACAGCCGTCGATGCGCCGCCACGCGTCGATCGTCCGGGTGACCGGTGGATGCACAGGTACGGTTGCGCGCCCGGTCCCCTGGGACCCGTCGAAGGGAACGTTGTGATCAGCGAGACCGTGGATGTGCAGCATCGAGACCGGGCTCGGCGCGTCGCACGGCACCATCTGCGCCCCCGCAACGGACGCGACCGCCGCGAACACCGTGGTCTCGCACGCCAGTCGCTCGGCCATCATCGCGCCGTTCGACATGCCGGTCACGAAGACCCGCTTGCGGTCGATCGGATGACGCCGCTCGACCGACGCGACCACCTGGGTGATGAATGCGACGTCGTCGACGTTGCGCTTCATCGCCGGACCGCAGCACGTACCGGCATTCCACGACCGTCCGATCCCGTTCGGATACACCACGATGAACCGGTGGGCATCGGCCATCGCGTCCCAGCCATATGCCGACTCGGCCTGGCGGGCCGATCCGAACCCGCCATGGAGCATGACCACCATCGGAACCGGCGCGGCGCCGAGCCCGGCCGGCACGTACGTCGAGAACGTCCGCTCGACATTGCCGACGGTGATCGTCTCCGCGTGGGATCCGGGCCGGTTGGTCGGCACGCCCGGAAGGGTCGTCGAGGAAGGGTCGACGACTTTCGGCGACACCGCACAGCCGACCACGGTCGCGACGGCAACCACGCCGACCACGGCGCGGACCGACGAACGGAAACGACGAGTTGACGGAACCGTGATGTCACGCATGTCGACATCCGATCACATCGATGTGAGGAGCCTGTGAAGAATCGCCCATGAATCGATGATGGGCACGCCCGACTGGGCTCAACCTACCCAGACAAACGTCGGGTCGATGACGATTTCGCCGGTGAGGCTGTTCGCGATGAAGCACTCCCGATGTGCGACGTCGACCAGATGATCCAGGCGCGCTCGGGAAGGCCGCGGACCGTCACCGCCGCCGCCGTCACCGTCACCGCGGCCGAGTCGCAGCGTGATCGTCGGGCGGAGTTCGACACGGGTGATCCGCATCGGCGGATCGTCTTCGGGCATCACCGCGGTCGCGTCGTCGCGGTAGTCCACCACGTCGATCCGGGCGCGTGCGGCGACCGCGAGGAAGCTGAGCAGCTGACACGACGAAGCGGCCGCGAGGAGCAGCTGTTCGGGGTTCGCGAGGGTCGGTTCTCCCCGGAACGCCGGGTCGGCCGAAACCTCGAGCACCGTGGCCACACCGTCGAAGGTCACCAGGTGCCCACGTGGGTAGGCGTCATATCCGACACCGGTGGAACCCGACCATTCGAGGTGTGCGCGGTAGTGATGCACGTGACCCACGACGATCAACCGATCCGGTTCGGGCTCGTTCAGTCGATGAGGTCGAGGACGTTCTCGGGTGGGCGACCGATGACGGCCCGGTCACCGCGGACGATGATCGGTCGCTCGATCAGGATCGGGTGCGCCGTCATCGCCTCGAGGATCTCGTCGTCGGATGCGTCCGCGAGACCGAGGTCGGACCATTCGGGTTCGCCGGTCCGGACGATCGTGCGCGGGTCATCGGTGCCGAGCAACGCCATGACCCGCCGCAACTCGGCGACGCTCGGGGGTTCGGCCCGATAGTCCACGTAGGTCGCGTCGACGCCGTGTTCGGCGAGGATCGCCTGCGTCGTCCGACACTTCGAACATTGGGGGTTGAACCACACGACCGGCTCGGTCATCGACGACACCTCTCTTCTCACGACGGGACGGTGCCGAACGCTACCGCAGCCCCGGTCACCACAGCTCGTCGGTGTACGCGTCGGTTCCCGGGATCGTCGCCCGGAACGGCGCAACCAGCACGAGTTCACCCAGACCGGCAGCGCTGAATTCGGCACCCAACGATGCGAAGCGCTCGTCCCAGACCTCGGAGATGTCGTCGTCGACGAACCAGAGCTGACAGAACCGACCATCGGCGGTTCGTGCGGTGACGCCGTCGGCGACATGGTCGGGCAGCGGGATCGGCGTGAATTCCACGCCGACCACGCCCGGTCGGCGACGCGACGCGAACCACGCGTCGATCGTGCTCATGTCGACACCGGTGGCGGGCTCCCCGATCACGAGCACGACATACGGCGAACGATGCTCGAGCGCGAGCTCGACGGGAACCCCGTGGGGTTCCTCGAAACCGGATCGGAAGCGGTACATCAGCGTGTGGAGATGATCACGCTCGGCGAACATCCGCTCGTGGTCGTGCAACCATTCGACCTGCGCCGACGCCCACCGGATCCACTCGCCGAAACGCCCTGCGAGCACCCAGTACAGCGACAGGTACGAACCCGTGCCCTCGGGAAGAACCGGGGACGCCGCTGGATACCGGAGCGCTTTGAGGTCGCGGGTCGCCACGAAGCGCGCGCCGCCCAGGCTCCACGCGCCGATCAGGCAACCGGCGAAGAAGTGATCCCGCTCGTACCACCGGTTGTACGCCACCTCGTGCCCACGGTGCGGATCCACGATCGTGACGAGTGCGCCCCCGAGACGAATGGGCCGCTCGTCGGTCCGGCCGGTTCCCAGATCCTGCATGATGACTCAGAACCCTCCGAAGAAATGGCCCGCGTTGACATGCAGCGCCTGACCGGTGATCGGCCTCGCCAGATCCGATGCGAGGAACAGCACCGATCCGGCGATCTCACTCGAGTGCGGGAGGTACTTGAGTGCGGTCTCCTCCGCGACTTCGTCGTACACGACCCGGGGGTCCACGCCGCGAGCCTGTGCCTGGTACTCGAAGTACGTCTCGACCGGTGGTCCCCAGATGTAACCGGGGTGGATCGCGTTGACCCGGATCCCGAAGCGGCCGAGTTCCAGCGCGATGGTCTTGACCGCGGTGGCCAGCGCCGCCTTCGACGCGGCGTAGGCCCCGAACCGCTCCTGGATGCGCACCGACGACATGGAGTTCACCATCACCACACGACCCTCGATGGCCGCCTCACGCATGTGAGCCGTGACGAGTTGGGTGAGTGCCAGGTTCCCCCACAGGTTCACCTCCATCGTCCGGCGCCACGCGTCCAGATCGGCCTTGCCGAAGTAGGTGAAGTCGCCGTCGTGATACGCGTTGTTGACCAGGATGTCGATCCGGCCGAACCGTTCGATCGTCGCAGCGACGGCCGCGCGACGTGATGCGTCGTCGGTGACGTCCAGTTCGATCGCGAACGCATTCCCACCCGATGTGACGATCTCACCTGCGACACCGGGTGCGACCCGGTCGGAGCGGGCGCCGAGCGCGACGGACGCGCCGTGCTCGGAGAACAACCGTGCGATGTCGGCGCCCATCCCCGGACCGACGCCACAGATCAACGCGACCTTGTCTTCGACGAGTCCGGCTACCGACATCGATCGGTCCCCTTTCGATCGGCTCCGGGCAGAACCGTACTCGCGACCCGCCGAGTGTCCGCGACCGGCGTTCACCGGCACGCGGTGCCGAGGTCCGCTAGGAATGGTCCCCACGGACCCATCGACCGAGGAGCTGACCATGACCGCCACCGGACCGGCCGCCACGACCAACCGCTACCTGTCCGGCAACTACGCGCCGGTCACCGTCGAGGAGACCCTCACCGATCTACCGGTCGAGGGGACGTTGCCCGACCACCTCGACGGTCGGTACCTGCGCAACGGACCCAACCCGATCGGCGCGGTCGACGCGAAGACGTACCACTGGTTCACCGGCAGCGGCATGGTGCACGGCATCCGCCTGCGAGACGGGCGCGCCGAGTGGTACCGCAACCGTTGGGTTCGATCAGCCGATGTGGCTGCGGCGCTCGGCGAGCCGGCGCACCCCGGTCCGATCAACGGCGGATTCGACTTCGCAGCCAACACCAACGTGATCGGCCACGCGGGCCGCACCTTCGCGATCGTCGAGGCGGGAGCCAACCCGTATGAACTCACCGACGAGTTGGACACGATCGGACCGTGCGACTTCGACGGCACGCTCGGCGGTGGGTTCAGCGCACATCCCCATCGCGATCCGGCGACCGGCGAGTTGCACACCGTGTCGTACTTCTGGGGCTGGGGCAACAAGGTCCGGTACAGCGTGTTGTCGCCCGATGCGCGGATCACCCGACTCGTCGACGTCGAGACGACCGGCGCACCGATGCTCCACGACTGCGCGGTGACCGCGTCTTCGATCGTGATTTACGACCTGCCCGTGGTCTTCGATCTCGACCTCGCGTCGAACGGGGTGTCATTGCCCTATCGCTGGGATCCCACCTATCCGGCACGGGTCGGCCTGTTGCCCCGCAACGGCGACGGCACGGACGTGGCATGGTTCGACGTCGACCCCTGCTATGTGTTCCACACGTTGAACGCCTACGACGACGGCGACGCCGTCGTGCTGGATCTGGTGCGCCACGACCGGATGTTCGCCACCGACTTCAACGGGCCGAACGAAGGGCTCCCGACACTCGAACGCTGGACGCTCGATCGGCGCTCCGGTTCGGTCCGCACCGCGGCACTCGCCGAAGGTGGCCACGAGTTCCCGCGCATCGACGAGCGCCGATCATCTTCGATGCACCGCTACGGTTACACCGTCGGGTTCAGCGAGAACGCGGCCGGTGCCGTCGACCTGGTGGGCTCACTGTTCCGTCACGACGCCGTGAACCGGACGACCACGGCGCGCCACTTCGGGCCCGACACGAACGTCGGCGAGTTCGTGTTCGTTCCCAACGGGCCCGACGCCGAAGAGGACGACGGGGTCCTCATGGGGTTGAGCCACGACGAGACCTCGAACACCTCGCGCCTGGAGATCCTCGATGCGGCAACCCTCGAATCGGTCGCCGCGGTCCCGCTACCCGTGCGCGTTCCCGTCGGCTTCCACGGGAACTGGATCCCGACCGACTGAACGGTCGAGCGATCGGACCATCAAGCGGTCTGGAGCTTGATCTCCACTTCGACCCCGGCCGGGAGGTCCAGGCGCTGCAACGAATCGACGGTCTTCTGGGACGGGCCGAGGATGTCGAGCAGACGCTTGTGGATCCGCATCTCGAAGTGCTCGCGGCTGTCCTTGTCCTTGTGCGGCGACCGGATCACCGTGTAGCGGTGCTTCTCGGTGGGAAGCGGCACCGGCCCACGGATCGTCGCGTCGGTGCGCAGCACCGTCTCGACGATCTTCTTGGTGGACTGGTCGATCACCTCGTGGTCATAGGCCTTGAGGCGGATCCGGATCTTCTGCTTGGGCTCAGCCATCGCTCGCTCGATTCTTACTTGAGGATTTTGGTGACGCGTCCCGCGCCCACGGTCCGGCCACCCTCACGAATCGCGAACCGCAACCCCTCATCCATCGCGATCGGATGGATCAACTCCACCGTCATCTCGGTGTTGTCACCCGGCATACACATCTCCGTACCCGCCGGCAACGTGATCGCACCCGTCACATCCGTCGTCCGAAAATAGAACTGCGGCCGATAATTCCCGAAAAACGGCTTGTGACGCCCACCCTCATCCTTCGTCAACACATACACCTGCGCCTCAAAGTTCGTGTGCGGTGTGATCGACCCCGGCGCAGCCAACACCTGACCACGCTCCACCTCATCCTTCTTCGTCCCACGCAACAACACCCCGATGTTGTCCCCAGCCTGACCCTCATCCAACAACTTCCGGAACATCTCCACACCCGTCACCGTCGTCTTCTCCGTCGGACGGATCCCCACGATCTCCACCTCATCAGAGGTGTGCACCACACCCTGCTCCACCTTCCCCGTCACAACCGTCCCACGACCCGTGATCGAAAACACATCCTCGATCGGCATCAAGAACGGCTTGTCCAGATCACGCACCGGCTGCGGCACATACGAATCCACCGCATCCATCAACGCCTGCACCTGCGCCATCGCCCCCGCATCACCCTCCAGAGCCTTCAACGCCGACACCGCAACCACCGGCGTGTCATCACCCGGGAACTCGTACTCGTTCAGAAGATCACGAACCTCGACCTCCACCAACTCCAACAACTCCTCATCATCCACCATGTCCACCTTGTTCAACGCCACGACAATCGACGGAACACCCACCTGACGCGCAAGAACCACATGCTCCCGCGTCTGCGCCATCGGCCCATCCGTCGCCGCGACCACCAGAATCGCCCCATCGATCTGCGCCGCACCCGTGATCATGTTCTTGATGTAATCCGCGTGCCCCGGCATATCCACATGCGCATAATGACGAGCCTCCGTCTCATACTCCACATGCGAAATATTGATCGTGATCCCCCGCTGCCGCTCCTCCGGCGCCTTGTCGATGTTCTCGAAATCCGTGAACGCCGAAGCAGGATTCGCCTCATGCAACACCTTCGTGATCGCCGCCGTCAACGTCGTCTTCCCATGATCCACATGCCCCATCGTCCCCACATTCAAATGCGGCTTGTTACGCTCGAACTTTTCCTTCGCCATGACAAAAATCTCCTGGGATTCTCAGGGGTTGGTGGGGTCAGACACCGCGGACGCGGGCAACGATCTCGTCTTGGATCGTCTGGGGGGCTTGCTGGTACGAGTCGAACTGCATGGTGTAGACAGCACGACCCTGGGTGCGCGAACGCAGGTCGGTAGCGTACCCGAACATCTCCGACAACGGGACTTCGGCACGGACGACATGCGAGTTGCCTCGCTGCTCCATCCCGCCGACCCGGCCACGGCGCGAGTTCAGGTCGCCCATGACATCGCCCATGTACTCCTCGGGTGTGACGACCTCGACGGCCATGATCGGCTCGAGGATCACGGGCTTCGCCTTGCGGGCAGCTTCCTTGAACGCCATCGTCCCGGCGATCTTGAACGCCATTTCCGACGAGTCGACGTCGTGGAACGAACCGTCGGTGAGCGTCGCCTTCACGTCCACCATCGGGAAGCCGGCGAGCACACCCGAGGTCAGCGCGGCCTGGATGCCCTGGTCGACCGAAGGGATGTATTCCTTGGGGATACGCCCACCGGTGATCTTGTCCTCGAACGCGTACCCACCGCCGGGGCCCGTCGGTTCGATGTCGATGACGACGTGCGCGAACTGGCCCGAACCGCCGGTCTGCTTGACGTGGCGGTAGACGAGCTTCTCCACCTTCTGGGTGATCGTCTCGCGGTAGGCGACCTGGGGCTTGCCCACGGTCGCGTCCACGTTGAACTCACGCAGCATGCGGTCGACGATCACCTCGAGGTGCAACTCACCCATCCCGGCGATCACGGTCTGACCGGTCTCTTCGTCGGTGTGCACCCGGAAGGTCGGGTCTTCCTCGGACAACGAGTACAGGGCCTTCGAGAGCTTGTCCTGGTCGTCCTTGGTCTTGGGTTCGACCGCGAGCTGGATGACCGGTTCGGGGAACTCGAGTTCCTCCAGCACGATCGGGTTGGCAGGATCACAGAGTGTGTCACCGGTCCGGGTGTTCTTCAGCCCGATGCCTGCCACGATGTCGCCGGCTTCCACGAACTCGAGGTCTTCACGCTGGTTCGCGTGCATGAGCAACAGTCGGCCGACCCGCTCCTTGGAATCGGAGCGGGTGTTGAGAACCTGGGAACCCTTCTCCAGCTTGCCCGAGTAGACCCGGAAATACGTGAGCTTGCCGTGCGGGTCGCCGACGATCTTGAAGGCCAGTGCCGCGAAGGGTTCCTTCGGGTCCGGGTGACGCTCGATGTCGGCACCCGACTTGGGGTCGTTGCCCTTGATCGCGGGAATGTCGATGGGCGACGGCAGGTAGTCGACGACGGCGTCGAGCAGGGGCTGCACACCCTTGTTCTTGAACGACGACCCGCACAACACCGGCACGAGCCCGTGGTTCAGGGTGCCGTTCCGGATCGCCTTGCGCAGGTCGGCGGCGGAGATCTCCTCTTCACCCACGAACTTCTCGAGGACGTCCTCGTCGAACTCGCTCAGTACGTCGATGAGCTTCGCGTGGTACTCGGCAGCCTGGTCGGCGAGGTCGGCGGGGATGTCGGTGACGTCGAAGGTGGCGCCCAGGTCCTCGTTGTGCCAGATCAGCGCCTTCATCTCGACGATGTCGACGAGCCCGGCGAAGTCGCCCTCGGCGCCGATCGGGAGCTGGAGCACCGCGGTGGTCGCGTCGAGGCGGTCACGGATCGACGCTTCGGCAGCGAAGAAGTCGGCGCCCATGCGGTCCAGCTTGTTCACGAAACACATGCGCGGTACGTGGTACTTGTCCGCCTGGCGCCACACCGTCTCGGTCTGGGGTTCCACGCCTGCGACGCCGTCGAAGATCGCGACGGCACCGTCGAGCACCCGCAGCGACCGCTCGACCTCGACGGTGAAGTCGACGTGGCCGGGCGTGTCGATGATGTTGATGCGGTGGTCACGCCAGAACGTGGTCGTCGCCGCGGAGGTGATCGTGATGCCCCGCTCCTGCTCCTGGACCATGTGGTCCATGACCGCGGCGCCCTCGTGGACCTCACCGATCTTGTAGGTCTTGCCCGTGTAGTACAGGATCCGCTCGGTCGTGGTGGTCTTGCCCGCGTCGATGTGGGCCATGATCCCGATGTTGCGGTACTTGTCCAGGGTTACGTACTGGGGCATTTTCGTTCTTCTCGAAAGAGGGTGGGTCGTTGCGGTTTCGTCGGACGCAGCGGGGTCCGAGCGGCTTCGTTCACATCGGTCGTCCGCTCGTCGCGGACCGGTCCGTCGCCTACCAGCGGTAGTGGGCGAAGGCCTTGTTCGATTCGGCCATCTTGTGCATGTCTTCGCGACGCTTCACCGAAGCGCCGACGCCGTTCGCCGCATCGAGGATCTCGTTCGCGAGACGTTCCGCCATCGACTTTTCGCGACGCTGACGCGAGTAGCCGACCAGCCAGCGGATGGCCAAAGTGTTGGCACGACGCGGCTTGACCTCGATCGGCACCTGGTAGGTCGCGCCACCGACGCGACGGCTCTTGACCTCGAGCGTCGGCTTGACGTTGTCGACCGCCTTCTTCAGGGTGGACAACGGGTCGCCTTCGGCACGCGCGTCGACCGACTCGAGTGCGGCGTACACGATGCGCTCGGCGGTCGAGCGCTTCCCGTGGAGCAGGACCTTGTTGACGACCTGGGTCACCAGCAGCGACTGGTAGATCGGGTCGGGCATGAGCATCCGGCGCGGTGCGGGACCTTTGCGGGGCACGTCAGTTCTCCTTCTTCGCGCCGTAACGACTGCGCGCCTGCTTGCGGTCCTTCACCCCGGAGGTGTCGAGGGTGCCCCGGATGACCTTGTAGCGCACACCGGGAAGGTCGCGTACACGGCCACCGCGCACCAACACGATCGAGTGCTCCTGGAGGTTGTGGCCCTCACCGGGGATGTAGGCGGTCACCTCGACACCGGTCGACAGACGAACACGGGCGACCTTGCGCAGCGCGGAGTTCGGCTTCTTCGGGGTGTGGGTGTACACACGGGTGCACACGCCGCGACGCTGGGGCGCGCCCTTGAGGGCCGGCGTCTTGCTCTCACGCGTCTTGGACGTTCGGCCCTTGCGGACCAGCTGCTGGATGGTGGGCACCATGTACCTTTCGAAACGACGTACTCAGGCGCGGCCGGGATCCACCGACCGGCATGGCCGACGGACTACCTTAGAAACTCCTTCGAGTCCGGTGCAAGACGGCCGCGGGACCATCGTCTGCTCGGCCGGGGTCGGTGCGGTCGCCCAGGGCGGGTACGAACCGTTCGTACGGCCCGGTGCCCTCGACCGTCACCCCACGTAACGGGGCACGACGCCGAGCGGTGCGGCTGGAAGTCCCGCTGGCGCCGACGGCGGTATCACCGCAGGCGGGCCGATCGCCGTGATCGGGGTCGACCCCGCGGTCGTCGGGTTCGCCGCGGTTGTGGTCGTGGTCGTGTTTGTGGTCACGTCGGTCGCCGTGCTCGGCGGCGTTGTCGTCGTCGGCGCGCGTACGCCCGCCGCGGCGAGGCACGCCCACGCCTGACGCGGTGTCAACAGGCGGAGTTTGCCCGAATCGACCAACGGCGTCAGCGCCGATGCCAACCCGTCGTAGTTGGCGCTCCACAAGGTTGCGGGGAGCAGGTTGACGAGCGGTCGTTGCGCAGGCGGCGTGTCGATCAGCCCCTGGATCTGTGTGGCCATGTCGCTCGGCGAGGCCAGGTACCTGGTGGCCTGTGAGGTGAGGACCGGCACACCCGCCCCGAAGAACACCGGTGGCGCGCCGTAATGGTCATAGTCGAGCAGGTAACCGCCCGGCTGCCACCCGGTGAACCGAGCGGCGTTCGCGACCGCATTCCACGCCGGCGAGGCAGGGTTGTCGAGCACCAGATCGAGGGTCCAATGGGTCTGGATGCCGAGCAACGCGTTCAGCCGATCCGAATCGGCCAGGAAGGGCATCGGGTCGGGGGACAGGCTCGGGGCGGTGTAACCCATGCCCATCATCCCCACGATCTCGTCGTTGTCGGTTGCTGTGGCCGCGTAGGAGTCCCAGATCGCGGGCATGAGGATCGCCGTGACCGGTGAGATCCCCCAACCGATCGGAAGGGTTCCACGGTTCGTGCTCCCCCACCCGCTCGATGTGGGGAGCTTCTGTTCCTCGGCGACGAGGTTGTCGCCGTCGGTCGTCCCGACGACGACGTTCACCTGCGACGACGTGCAGGCGGCAACCGGACGCTTGTCGCCCGGGACGGTCACGCGGGGACGATGCGCGGCCACCGCGATGTGGAACGACAGGTTGTCGGTGGTGTCGGTGGGAACGAGGAACCGACCCTGCTGGGAAAGGTGGACGATCGCGGTGAGTTCCTCGGAGTCGTTGTCGGCCACGTACCCGTACACCGGATGGGAGTTCGGGTACGGATCGAGCAGGTGCATGATCCGGTCGTAATCGGCATCCGACGGTCGCGTCGAGATCGCCATGATCCCCTGCTGGACCAGAAAATCACGCAACGCGTTCTGGGCGGGTTTGACGATCGCGAGCCCCTGGTAGGCGAGGTGGCCGCGAACCTGTGCCGCAATCTGTTCGTACGCGGTCGCGGCGTCGCTCCAGCGGCCGACGTGGTCGGCGATCTCGGTCAAGCCGAGGCCTTCGAGCATCGGGACTTCATCGGCGGTGGCGACCAGCCCGTGGTCTTCGGCGGCCACCGAAGTGGCGGTATCGATCGTCCACGGTTCGCTGTAGGACGCGACGACGAACCCCGACACCTCGCCCTTGAACGCCGCCAACGCCTGGTCGAGGTCGAGGTGCGCGGTGATGTGGATGAGCCCGGCGGCGGCATACACATCGAGCCAGTGCTGGTCGGCGTTCGGGTCACCGGCGCCCACCAGATAGATGCGCGCAGAGGAGCGGTTGACGACGCCTTGCAGCGTGGCCGCCAAGAGTTTGCGCTGCGCCGATTCGCCGACGATCGACACGACGGTGACGTCCCCGAGCGGCGGTCGCACGGTGAGGTACCGGTCGGCGATCGACACGGGCACCTCACCGGTCGGACCGGCGGCGTGGAGGGTGCGCGGTGCGAACACGGTCGCCCCGGCCGCGACGATCAGGACGGTGACGGCCATCGTGGCCGCAAGGACCCGCGTGCGAGGGCGCATCCGGTGAACCTATCGGTTCATGACCACGGGCAGTGCCGCCCGCTCTACTTCGCTCCACGTCGCGCAGGCCATGGCGCTGCTCGGCTCGGCGTTGCGGGGTATGGCGTGGCGTGGCTCGGCGTGGAGTTGCGTGGCGTGGCAGCGGGTCAGGGATCGCCGAGTTCGCCGAGGTCGGTTGGCACGTCGACCGAATACGCGCTGAGGATCTCGAGCGGGACGACCTCGAGGGTACGAATGTGGGTCGAGGCCAGGACCACGGGTGCCGCCTTTCCATCGAGGTGGGCACGTAGCCAGTTCACCGCGGTGACACACCATCGATCACCGGGCTGCAGGCCCGGGAAGTGGTAGATCGGCATCGGCGTGGACAGGTCGTTTCCGATGCTGCGTTGATGGTCGAGGAACTCCGCGGTGACCACGGCACAGATCGTGTGGAGGCCCTGGTCTTCGATACCGGAGTTGCAGCAGCCGTCACGGTAGAAGCCGGTCACCGGGTCGTCACCGCAAGGCTGCAGGGGTT
>JAFDWI010000071.1 GCA_018268545.1 Actinomycetota bacterium | reverse complement strand
GGCAGAATCCTCGACCGCGAGGCCGATCACCTCATGGACCCACAGTTCTTCGTCGGCTCCGGTGTCACCCTCGACGACCTCGAAGCGCAGCACCGATCCACGCAGGGCTTCGGCCGCTTCACGCGTCTCGACACCCTCGAAGTGCACCAGCCAGCCGCGTCCGTGCGGCCGGCTCGATCGAACCCGGAGGTCCCCGGAATCGGCAATCAGGGAAGTCCCCGGATCGAGGCGATCCGTCCGATCCGAGATCAACACGACCTGGACGTCACCGCGCAGTCCATGCGCCCTACCGACGCGGCCGACCTCGAGCAGGGTCAGTCGACGAACTCCACGTCGACGGCCCGTTCGGACCGCGCTGCTGCCGCACGGACAACGGTGCGAATCGCATCCGCGGTGTGCCCGCGACGGCCGATCACCCGACCCATGTCACCGTCGGCAACCCGGACGTCGTAACGATCCGGGTTTCCCGCGACCATGTCGACCTCGACCGCTTCGGGAGTGTCGACGATCGAACGCACGAGGTACTCCAACACCGAACCGGCATTGTCCGGACCGTCGGTCACGACGCGGACTCCACGGCCTGGGCAGGCACGGTCGTCGCGCCACTCGTGAACGCGTCCCAGACGCCGGTCGCAACCAACAACTTCTGGACGGTCTCGGTCGGCTTGGCGCCGTTTCGCAACCAACCCAACGCCTTGTCGCCGTCGACACGGATCCCCGAGGGCTCCAGACGCGGCTGGTACGTCCCGATGATCTCGATCGGTCGACCGTCTCGCGGCGCGCGCGAATCAGCGACCACAATCCGGTACGTCGGTTGCTTCTTCTTGCCCATCCGCATCAAACGGAGCTTGACGGCCACAATCGGTCTTCTTTCTCATCGGGTCGAACGGTCACGAGTTTGTTCGGCGACAGGCTCTCAGTTCAAACCCGGCAGGCGAAGCTCGGGTTTCCGGCCACCGCCGACGTGGGCCGCGGACGTACCCGAGGGTGTCGTGCGACCGGAACCCTTCGACTTCCGGCCCTTCTTCTTCCGTTTCCCGCCGGCGCCGATACCGAAGCGTTTCATCATCCGTTGGACCTCGGTGAACTGGCGGAGCAGTTGGTTCACCTCGGCGGTCGTCGCACCCGAACCGTTCGCGATCCGCAGGCGCCGCGACCCGTCGATCATGCCCGGGTCACGGCGTTCCGCCGGGGTCATCGAACGAATCATCGCCTCGAGGCGGGCCACCTCACGATCGTCGATCTCGGCGTTCCGCAACTCTTTGGGAACGCCCGGCAGCATCCCGACGAGCCCACCGATCGGCCCCATCTTCTTGACCTGCTGCATCTGCTCGAGGAAATCCTCGAGCGTGAAGGTGCCCTCCATGAGGCGAGCGGCCGCTGCCTCGGCCTCGGCCTCGTCGAAGGCGTCCTTCGCCTTTTCGATCAACGTGAGGACATCGCCGTGACCGAGGATCCGTCCCGCGAGCCGATCCGGGTGGAAGCGATCGAAATCGGCGAGCTTCTCACCCGTCGACGCGAACGCGATCGGCTTGCCGACGACCTCCTTGACCGACAGCGCCGCCCCACCGCGCGCGTCACCATCGAGCTTGGTGAGGATCACCGCGTCAAGTCGCAGCGATCGGTCGAAGTTCTCCGCCGTGGTGACCGCGTCCTGGCCGGTCATCGCGTCGACGACCAGGAAGCTGTAGTGCGGACGGGTCACCTCCTCGATCCGTTGCACCTGCTTCATGAGCTCGGCGTCGATCGAGAGCCGTCCGGCGGTGTCGACGATGACGACGTCACGACCCAGACGGCGCGCCTCGTCGATCGCGCCGGCCGCGACGGCCACCGGGTCGCCGACCCCCGACGCGATGACATCGTCGGGCGCCGAGTACACCGGCACGCCGACCTGCGCCGCCAATGTCCGAAGCTGTGCGACCGCCGCGGGACGTTGCAGGTCGGCACCGACGAGCAAGGGGTTCCGTCCCTGGGACTTGAACCAGCGGGCGAGCTTGGCCGACGTCGTCGTCTTCCCGGACCCTTGGAGGCCCGCCATCAACACGACCGTCGGGGGTTGCGAGGCGTAGGTGATCTTGAGCGCCTCGCCACCGAGAATGGCGATCAACTCGGAGTGGACGATGTCGATGACCTGCTGGGCCGGGTTCAGGGCCTGATGGAGTTCGGCGCCCACGCAGCGGGCCCGGATCCGGTCGAGCAACTCCCGGACGACGACGAAGTTGACGTCCGCTTCGAGCAACGCCAGACGGATCTCGCCGAGCACCTCGTCGACTTCGGCCTCGCCCAGTCGGCCGTGGCCTCGAAGTCGCTTGAAAATTCCATCGAAGCGATCAGAAAGTGACTCGAACATCGTGTTCAGGCCTCCCGGCCGGTGATCCGGATTCGGTTGTCGACCTCGCCGACGCCGGCGACCGCGCCGGCGACGGACGCGAGGTCGGCACAGGCCGTCGCATCCGGCGCCGTGCCGGCGAGGATGATCGTCCAGTCGGCACCGTCACCCGCCCGGACCGCGACGACCTCGGGTTGCGGGAGATGCCACGTGCGCGGCGATTCGGCGAGACTCCGACGAACCCGTTCCTCGACCGTCGGTTCGGCGCCTGCGCGCCGACGACGCACAGCGTCGACGACGCGGGCACGGAGTTCGGGGCCGGCCATCGGCGTGCAGGCGGCACCGACAGCCACGCCGACCGCCACGAGCGCGAGGCGCCGCGGACCGAACGCCCTCACCCCACGAATCGCGAGGCGGATCGGCGTCGACACCGGACCACCGCTCACGCGTCGTCCCCGACATCGAGGAGTGCCTCGACGAATTCCGCCGGCTCGAAGTCGATCAGGTCTTCGGCAGACTCGCCGAGACCCACCAACTTGACCGGAATGCCCAGTTCGGACTGGATCGCCAACACGATGCCTCCTTTGGCCGATCCGTCGAGCTTGGTGAGCACCACGCCGGTCACATCGGTCGCCTCGGTGAACACCCGAGCCTGCGACAACCCGTTCTGGCCGGTGGTCGCATCAAGGACCAACAGCACCTCGGTGACGTTGCCGGGCGCCTTGTCGGCGACGCGCCGGACCTTGCGCAGCTCGTCCATCAGGTTCGACTTGTTGTGCAGACGACCGGCCGTGTCGGCCAGTACCAGGTCGGCGTTCTTCGCGACCCCCGCCTCGATGCCGTCGAACACCACCGATGACGGATCGGCGCCTTCGGCACCGCGCACGAACCTCGCTCCACACCGATCGGCCCACATCTCGAGTTGCTCGGCCGCGGCGGCCCGGAACGTGTCGCCCGCGACCATCACGACATCGTGGCCTTCACCGGCGAATCGGGCACCGAGCTTTCCGACCGTCGTCGTCTTGCCGACGCCGTTCACGCCGACGAGCAGCCACACGTCGGTCCCGTCGCCGAGCGGGTGCAGCGTCCGGTCGGCCATCTCGAGGCGGGCGGTCAGGTCGGCTCGCAACACCGCGAGCAGCTCCTCGGGGTCGCTGATCCCCTCGGCATCGACCTGGGCGCGCACGCCGTCGAGGATCTCCGAGGTGAGCGTGGCCCCGACATCGGCCCGGATCAGTGCCTCTTCCAGCTCGTCCCAGGTCGGCTGGTCGATGCCGCCGCGGCCGACCACCGATGCCAGATAGCCGGTGACGGTGCTGCGCGCCTTGGCGAGCCGGTCGCGCAGGCGCGGCCGGACCGCTTGTGGCGCGGCATCCGGCTCCGCCGATGTCGGCACGGCATCGGGCTCGGCGACCGTTTCCGGCACGTCCTCGACGAGGAGCGATCCTTCGGGAACGGGCGACTGAGCGTCACGGTCCACGGGCCGAGGCGGCGGCTCATCGGCGGGCCCGCGACCGCGCCTCGGGACGACGACGAACGCGACGACACCGACAACGAGGACGATGCCGATGATCAGGATCAACAGCCAGGGCTCCATGAGAGGACCGATCCTAGTGCCGCGTCAGACAGCCACAGCCCTCGGACGGACACGGCCGTGGCGCCTCGACGACCACGTCACGCAGCGCCGGTGCGGTGGCGTGCGACGAAGCTCAGTTGGAAGATCGACCGAGGGTGACCGACACCTGCTGTTCGTGCCCACCACGGAACAGGGTGAGACGGACCGTGTCGCCCGGACTCCGCGCTCTGATCGCCGCAGCCAGGTCGGTGCCGCTGGCAACCGGGCTGTCGCCGACTCGGACGATCACGTCACCCACCTGAATGTTCGCCCGAGCGGCAGGGCCATCGGCCTCGACAGACGCGACGAACCCACCGACGTGGGTGCCGTCCGCGTCCTTGGTCTTGACGCCCAGGTAACCGAACTCGACAGGTTTGCCGGCGACCAACTTGTCGGCGACCGACTTCGCCAGGCCGATCGGAATCGCGAACCCGACACCCACACTCCCCGCCTCGGTTCCGGACTGCGCGTTCGAGATGATCGAATCGTTCACCCCGATGACCTGGCCCTGACGGTTCGCCAGCATCCCACCGGAGTTCCCCGGGTTGATGGGAGCGTCGGTCTGGATCATCGCGACCATGTTGTTCTGCTGGCTGGGGATGGTCCGCCCGACCGCACTGACGATCCCCGAGGTCACCGACTGGGTGAGGCCGTAGGGGCTCCCGAGCGCGATCGCGAGTTGACCGACCTGGACCGGAGCGTCGGTCCCCAAGCGGGCAACGGGAAGCGTCTTGCCGGTCGAGATCTTCACGACCGCGACGTCGGTCGCTTCGTCGGAGCCGACGACCTTGCCCTGCACCTGCGTGCCGTCGTTCAGACGAACGGTCATCGTCGAGTTGCCCGCCACGACGTGGGCCGCGGTGAGGATCAACCCGGACGGGTCGTAGATGAAACCCGACCCGAGGTCGTTGGCGCCCTGGAGCTGCACGGCCGCCGGTGACAGGACCTTCGCGACGGCGGCGACCGGCTCGACCTCGTTGCCCTTGAGGGGCGCCGTGGACGAAGCCGCAGGCGTGACCTGAGCGCCCGCCATCGCGCGCGCGATCGACGCGCTCGGCGAGTTCGACGAGGTGGCCCGGCCCGCGACGAAACCGATCATGAGGGCGAGGACCACTCCGATCGCGAGTGATCCGACGAACCGTCCCGGTCCACCCCGGTGCTGGAGGGAGGGAGGAGTAGGCACCGGGGTGGACGCGGGGATCGGCGGGGCCGCGGGAGCGACCCCGTGTGCGACCGGCCCCGGACCCGATTCGGGCCACGGCGGTCGCGCTGACTGCGACGGAGATGGCTGGGGCGCCGGGAACCACGCGTGGTCCCGTGTCGGCGGCGACGAACCCGGGTCGATGTTCCAACCCGAATCGGTCATCGTCCACCGACCTTCGGGCCGGGACAGTGCTCAGTCAACTCGATCACGCCGTTCACCCTAGAGCGATCGGAGGAAATCCGGGTTAAGAGGCTGTCGCCAAAGTCCGCCCAGGTCAGTGGCGGTGTGGCGAAGTGCTGTGAAAGGACGCAGGACGAAGGCGCACACACAGTGCGACGAGGACGAGGACGCAGGCAGAACGAGTCCACATCGGCTCTGAGCGGGCATG
>JAFDWI010000070.1 GCA_018268545.1 Actinomycetota bacterium | reverse complement strand
GACATCGCCGAACGCGCCGACGTCGCACCGCGCACGTTCTTCCGGTACTTCCCTGACAAGGCTGCGATCCTCCGACCCACCTCGACCGGCCACGTCGAGACGTTCATCGCCCAGTTGGACGCGTCGCCGCCGGAACAGCCGTTGATCGAAGCGGCGCACCACGCCCTGCGCGCGACGCTCCAGGAGTGCACCGACGACCGTGAGCGGGTCCTCATGAAACACCGGATCGCCGTCGCCGCGGGGATCGCGAGTGCCGCCGAGGACTTCGCCGACGTGTGGGCGACATTCGAAGCCCACGTGGCCCGGCGGCTCGGGACCACGCCGGACACCGACCCGAGACCCGCGTTGCTCACCGGAATCACCGTTGCCGCCGCAGAGTCCAGTGTGCGCCGCTGGCTGAACGAAGGCGCGACCAGTGACCTCGGCGAGTTCGTCGACGACGCGTTCGCCGTGCTCGGCACACTCGTGGATCCCGTACCCCACGACTCGCAAAACCCGTGACGGCGCCGACGAGGACGTGATGCGCCACATCTCGACCATCGACGACGGCTGGACCTTCACCCGGGAATCCCCGGCGACCGACACCGCGTGGGAAGCGGTCACGCTCCCCCACGCCTGGAACACCTCACCCGATGGTGTGCCGACCGGCGTGGACGACCGCGGACCGGGAACCTACCGGCGAGCGCTCACGGTGCCCGCTGCCACCACGGGTTCGCGGGTGTTCGTCGAGTTCGGTGCCGCGGGCACCGTCGCGGCGGTGACCTGCAACGGCCGATCGGTCGGCGAGCATCGTGGCGGATACTCGGCGTTCCGCTGCGAACTCACCGACACGCTCACCTCGGACGGCACCGGCGAGATCGTGGTACGAGTCGACAACTCGCCCACCGACGATGTCTACCCGCTGATGGGCGACCACACGATCTTCGGTGGGCTGTACCGTGGCGCGCGCCTCGTCGTCGTCGACCCGGTGCACATCGACCTCGCCGATCACGGCGGACCGGGGGTCATCGCCCGCCAGATCGAACTCACCGACACCACGGCACGGATCGAGGTGACGGTCCAGGCGCACAACGACGGACCGGACCCCGCCGTCGCGCCCGTCGAGGTCCGGATCGTCGACGCGGAGGGCAACGAGGTCGCCGACGCCAGGACCGATGCGTCGATCGCCGCACACCGGGACACGATCGTGACCCTCACCTGTGAGATCGATCGACCACGCCGCTGGGACGGCCGCCGCGACCCGCACTGCTACATGGTCACCGCTCGACTCGGCGACGACGACGTGACGATTCCCCTGGGTCTCCGAGAGTTCCGCATCGACCCCGACGCCGGTTTCGTGCTCAACGGCCGTCCGTATCCGCTTCGGGGTGTGAGTCGGCATCACGACATCGACGGCACACCAGCGGTGACCGACGCACAGATCGCGGCGGACCTCGACCTGATCGACGAGATCGGCGCCACCGCCGTCCGGCTCGCGCACTACCAACACCCCGAGACGGTGCTCACCGAATGCGATCGACGCGGCGTCGTGGTGTGGGCGGAGATCCCCGTGAACTCCCAGGTGTCGATCGCCGACCCGACGACCAACGCCGAATCCCAACTGCGCGAGCTGATCGCCCAGCAACGACATCATCCTTCGATCGTCTGCTGGGGCATCCAGAACGAAACGGCGATCGGCGAACACGCCGCCGATCCGCGACCGACGACCGAACACCTCGCAGGTCTCGCTCGGGAACTCGACCCGGACCGTGTGACCGCGCAGGCACAACTGATGCTCGTCACCCCCGAAGACCCGATCAACCGGCTGTGCGACGCGAACGCCCAGAACCTCTACCACGGTTGGTACGTCGGTGACACCGACGGTGCCGGACCCGCGCTCGACCGCCACCGGGCCGCGAACCCCGACATCCCGCTCGGCTTGAGCGAGTACGGCGCGGATGCACGGCCCGACTTCCATGCCGAAGCCCCCGCCGCAGGCGACTACACCGAGGAGTACGAGGCGATCTTCCACGAGGCGTACTGGGCGACGATCTCGGGACGACCATGGTTGTGGGCCACCTTCGTGTGGAACATGTTCGACTTCGCCTCGGTGATCCGCAACGAGGGCGGCACCCGAGGGTTCAACATGAAAGGCCTCGTCACCCGCGATCGACGGGTCCGCAAGGACGCGTTCTGGTTCTACCGGTCACGCTGGTCCGACGAGCCGATGCTCCACATCTGCTCCAAAGGGTTCGTCCACCGTGCCGTCGACCAGATCGACGTGAAGGTGTACTCGAATGCGCCGTCGGTGACCTTGCGGGCCAACGGATCCGAGGTCGGCACCGTCGACTCCGACACCGGGATCTTCACGTGGAAGGTCGACCTTGCCGACGGCGAGAACACGATCGTCGCGGTCGCCGGGTCTCTGCGCGACGAGGCGACCTTCGTCCGGGTCGACGAACCCGACCCGAGCTACGTGTGCCCGAACCCGCGACGGGTCGTCTCGGCAGACCGCATGGACTCCTGGTACGAAGAAGCCGGCATCACCGTCGACCCGACCCGCTTCGGCACGCATTCGGTACTCGGTGACCTGCTCGACGACCCGCGGGCCAGATCGGTGCTCGTCGACGCGTTCGGCACCGCGATGCTCGAGCACCCCCAGCTCGAGATCGCCCGCGGATTCACCCTCGACTTCGTCATCTCCGCAGTGGCCGGTGACCTGTCGATCGAGGATCGACGACGCCTCCACGAATCGCTCGCGGCGATCGACAAGCCGACCGACTGACCGTTCGTCGCAGCATGATCGGGCAGACTCGGGCGATGCCCCTCGTCGACGTCGAGCATCCCGCCGAGCACATCACCCTCGTCACCCTGCAACGGCCCGATCGGCTGAACGCGATGTCGATCGAGTTGATGAGCGAGCTCTACGAAGCGATCGCCCGGGCCGGCGACGACAACGACTGCCGGGTGATCGTCCTCACCGGCGCCGGACGCGCGTTCTGTTCGGGACTGGACCTCAAGGACTACGGCGTGGTCCCCAACATCGACGGCCTCGCGATGGGCCGCATCGCGCAACGCTCGATGCGCCACTACTCGCGGATCATCCCACTCATGCGGTCGATCCCCCAGCCGCTCATCGCCGCGATCAACGGCCCGGCGTACGGCGGGGGGCTCTGCCTCACGCTCGGCGCCGACCTGCGGCTCGCGTCACCGAGT
>JAFDWI010000006.1 GCA_018268545.1 Actinomycetota bacterium | reverse complement strand
TCGGCGAGCGCACGGGCCGATTCCGCGGCACCCGGAGCCGTGTGGTCCTCGGACTGACCGTAGGCCAGGAGCCCGAGCCCTCGTGGCCCGTCGGGTCCGAGCTCGACGGCGAACAGCAGGCTCGTGCCGTAGCCGACCTGGTAGCCACCCGTGGCCAGACCGGTTCGCCCCGCCCGGGGCGGCAGCATGTCGGGAGCATCCGGGACCGGGACGAGCGATTGGCTCGCGAGTGCCCCGACCGCCCCCAGTACGTTCGCGACCCCTTC
Source organism: Actinomycetota bacterium (assembly GCA_018268545.1). GTDB lineage: Bacteria > Actinomycetota > Acidimicrobiia > Acidimicrobiales > Iamiaceae > JAFDWI01. The sequence goes on along the minus strand of JAFDWI010000006.1, from coordinate 3,950 downwards.
GACCTCGCAACCACCGGGGACACCGATCCGCTCGGCGCCGCATCGTGCCCACTGGACGTCACCGAGCCGGGCATCGGCCTCGACGCCGGCGGCGGCGAGCACCTCGAGCGCGGCCCGCATGGCGACGACGACGGGATCCTCACCGCCTTCGGGTGCCCGAGCGAGACCATCGGGGGTCCGGATCGGCTCCGCGACGTCGAAGGGTCGACCGAAGAGCGCTCCGGCGTCGACGAAGTCACCCGGTGCGAAACCGGCGAGGAATTCTCGCCAGAGCACCGCACCGCGAGCATCGACCCCCACGGTTCCGTCCCACTGCGCCAGGATCTCGGCCACCGCGCGGAGCTCTTCGTGATGCCCGAGACGTTCGACGACGTCGTCTCGGAGCAGGCGCGCCGTCAACGTCGCGCCTTGCACGATGACCGTCAGGGCATCCTCGGCGGTGACGGACCCGGCATCGGCGAGCGCGCCCGTCTGCAACAGGTTCTGACGTGTCCGCAGGCTCCGGGGTGTGCGCTCGAACCCGTGCAGGACCGAGTAGCCCTCGAGCACGGCCTCGGGGTGGCTGAGCCAGTGCGAGTCGTTGCAGTTGAGGACCAGGTCGGACCGTCGGAGGCGGGGCAGCCGCCCGTGGGGCACGAGCCCCGGCTCACGCGCACCGGGTTCTTCGACCCAGGAGTCGTCGGGGTCGGATCCATCGAGCAGCGCGACGCGGTTGTCCGCGAGCAGGGCGGCGACAGGATCGGTTGCGAGACGTTCGCGGAAGCGACGTTGGGCCGCTTCGGAGAGGTTCGGCGTCGCCGAAGCGTCGATGTACAGCACGTCGCCGGAGGAATCCGCGGCGATCGTGTTGAGCCACGGCATCGCTCTGGTCGACGCGAGGACCTCCTCGATGTCGTCGAGGTCCCGTGCCCGATCCAGACCGAGGAAGAGCTCGAGCATGCCGGTGTTCCCGATGTTGGCGTCCCGGTACGCGAACCCGACGTCGGTCCCCCACCCGAGCAACGGCAGGTTCACCATCGGCCCGTGATGCGACGACCAGAGCGTGCGACGCACCGGTTCGAGTTCACCGTTCGACGTCCGGACGAGCGTCTCGAACGTGGCCGGTTCCATCGCACGTTCCTCGTCGCCGAAGCGGTATCGGGTCGGATCTCCCGGGGCGAGGTCGAGTCGGTACAGGGTGAACCGGTGACCCCTGGAGAACGTGTGGGTCCACCCGATCGAAGCGTTGAACCCGAGGTGGACGCCGGGCAGGCCGATCAGACTCGCGCCGTAGACGTCGATCTCGCCGGGGATCGTGAGATGGCATTCCCAGAATCGCGCTTCGCCGTACCAGGGGAAGTGCGGGTTCGCGACGACGAGGCCGCCGCCGCATGCGGTCGCATCCCGTCCGAACGCCCAGCCGTTGCTGGCCGCATTCGCCGATCCCAACGCACTCAGCGGCGACGGGGCACACGGCCCCTCGGGCCCCGGTGCCTCGGCGCGCCCGATCAGACCGACGAGGTTGCGACCCGATGCCATGAGCGCCGAGTCGACGAACGTCCGGTACAGGTCGTGCTCGGTCAACGGGACCAGCCACTCCGCACCGTCGCACCACGCCGGGACCACGCCCGTGGCGAGCGCCTCGTCGAGCCATGCGTTGGCGCCCGCGGTGTAACCGGCGACCAGGTCGGCGACCGTGCTCGACTGTGCCCGGCGGAGTGCCTCGGCACGCCCCGACACGTCGAGCGCCAGATAGCCGAGGTCGGATGCCACGAAATTCGATTCGGGACCGAGGCCGAAGAAGCGGGCACGTTCGGATCGGACCTTCACGGCCGCGTCCCAGATCGTGCCCAGGTTGTCGCGCGCGCACGCGAATCCCTGGCCGAAGCCCAGACCGTAGTAGTCGTCCGCACGGATGTGCGCGACGCCCCCGGTGGTCCAACGGACGTCGACGTTGCCGGTCACGGTGTCGACGTTCCGCCCTGGGGTTCATCGGCGACGAACCCTTCCAGCGCCGCCCAACGCGGGTCGACGACCGGCACGACCCGTTCGGTCTCGGACATGGCCGGATACCGCTCCGGGTCGGGCCCAGGGCAATCGTCCCGGCAGAGCGGTGCCAGGGGAAGCTCGAGCAACAACGCCTCCCGGAACGGCGGCTCCAGGTCGATCACACCGTCGACGATGGGCCAGGTTTCACCCGGCAGCGGCGACACCTCGAAGATCTCCGACACGCGCGCGTCGATCGACCCGCTGGTCTCCTCGAGACAGCGCCGACACGGTCCGACCCAGTCGCCGCGGACGTTCCCGACCATCGTGACCCGCCTTCCCTGGGCCTCGAGGGTCAGCGAGTAGGTGACATCGGACCGGTCGCGAAGCCGAGCGGCGGTCGTTCCCGACGGCTCGATCGCGAACGCACCTTCGTCGTGACGCTGCTCGCCGGGCCGGTGGAGCAGATCCCGGACGCGAAGGTAGCGACCGTTCACGGATCGGACGGTTCCGCTCCGTCGTCGGCGTCCTGGTCGAAGAACGCCGTTGCCGCTTCGGACTCGACTTCTTCTTCGGGCCCGATCGCCGGTTGGGCGCCGGTGTGGGGAACCGGCGCGGCCAGATGCTCGCGCCCTGCGGTCACCATCTTCATGGTTCGCTCCAGCACGATCTCGAACTGCGCGAGCCGCTGGTCGCAGAAGTCCTCGCACTGCATCCGCATGGTTCGTGCGGATGCCTCGGCATCGTCGACGATCCGGCGCGCCCGACGCTCCGCCTCGGCGACCACCTCGGACCGTTGGACCATCCGGGCGGCCCGCGCTCGCGCCTGGTCCACGATCTCATCGCCTTCCCGACGCGTCCGGGCGAGGAAGTCCTCGCGCTCCTTCAACAGCCACCGGGCGGCCTTGAGCTCCTCGGGAAGCCGTTCCCGGGCGCCTTCGATCAGGTCGAGCAACTCCTCACGGTTGATCATGACCGACGCCGACATCGGCATGGCACGCGCCGTGTCGACGTGTTGCGCGGCACGGTCGAGCAACTTCTCGGTCTCCTGCAGAGACCCGAGCTCGATCGCCTCTTCGAGCTCGCTGCGGATCTGATCGTCGTCGCTCACCAGTCACTCCGATCGGCGTCGTGGGCCCCAGCGTCGCCCGCGGCGGTCGCATGACGTTCGGCGAGGCGGCGAGCGACCGGTGGCGGAACCATCGACGAGACATCTCCGCCGAACTTCGCGATCTCACGGAGCAGGCGCGATGCGACGAACGAATGCGTGCTCGCGGTCGGGAGGAACGCCGTGTGCACACCCGAGATCGCATGATTCATGTGAGCCTGTTGGAGTTCGGATTCGAAATCCGACACCGCTCGGAGCCCCTTGACGATGAAGTTCGCACCGACCTCACGGGCCAGATCGACCACGAGACTCGAGAAGTGGGTGACCCGGACGTTCTCCAGGTGCGCCGTCGACTCGGCGATCATCTGCTCCCGCTCGGCGAGCGTGAACAGCGGTTCGCCCTTCTGCGGGTTGCGCATCGCGGCGACGACCACTTCGGAGAACATCTTCGATGCGACCTCGATGAGTTCGACATGTCCGTTGTGGATCGGGTCGAAAGACCCCGGATAGAGGACGGTCGTCACTGGTTGACTCCGTGGAGGGACGGGGGTGCAGCAGCACGGACGTGGATCTCGACCACGGTACTTCCATAGCGCCGCGATCTCGTGACATTCCATCCGGGCGAACCCACGATCGAGCGATCCGATTCGACGACGATCACCCCGTCGTGTGCCATCACAGGGTCGAGGTCGGCGAACAGTCCCGGCCAATCGTCGAACGCGTAGGGCGGGTCGGCGAACGCGAGTCCGCAGGTGGCATCTCCACACGAACGAAGGTACTGCTGTGCCGAGGAAGCCACGATCCGGGTCGCGGGCCCGTCGAAACCCGTCGTGACGAGGTTCGCTCCGATCGCGGCCCGAGCGGCTCGGTCCGGGTC
>JAFDWI010000069.1 GCA_018268545.1 Actinomycetota bacterium | reverse complement strand
TTCACGAACCGACCCGACGCGTCGGTCGAGAAGCACTTCACGAGTTCGACGGCCTCGTTCAACACCACCGCCACGGGCGTGTCGGGCATCCATCCCAACTCGGCGACCGCGAGACGCAACACGGCCCGGTCGACGACCGGCATCCGATCGAGCGACCACCCACGCGCCACCCGCGTCAGATCGGCGTCGATGTCGTCCCGGTGGAGTTGGACCAGCCCGAGCAACTCGGCGGTGAACGGATCGGGAGCAACGGGCAGTTCGTGGACGACATCCATCACGGGTCGATCCTTGAGATCGGCCTCGTAGAGCAACTCGAGCGCACGTTCGCGTGCATCCAGACGATTTCCGAACGCAGCGGTCGATCCGCCCGGTTCGTCGTCGCCGTCGGCTTCAGGCACGGGTGATGTAGTCACCGGAGCGCGTGTCGATCTTGAGTCGATCGCCGATGTTCACGAACAACGGAACCTGCACGACGAGTCCCGTGGACAACGTGGCCGGTTTGCGCGCACCCGACACCCGGTCGCCCTGGATCCCCGGTTCGGTCTCGGTCACCTCGAGTTCGACCGCAGCAGGCAGGTCCACACCGACGATCTCGTCGCCGTACATCGCCAGGTTCACCGACGCGCCTTCGACGAGGAACCCGGCGGCGCTCCCGAGCGTCGCGTCGGCGACGGTCATCTGGTCGTAGCTGTCGGTGTCCATGAACACGCAGCCGTCTCCGTCGCGGTACAGGAACTGCATGTCGTGCTTCTCGATGATCGCCTGGACGACCTTCTCCGCGGCCCGGAACGTCCGGTCGAGGACGGCCCCGTTGCGAACGTTCCGGAGCGTCGTGCGGACGAAGGCACCACCCTTGCCCGGCTTGACGTGCTGGAACTCCATGACCTGGAACAGCCCGTCGTCGAGCAACAGGGTCATGCCGTTCTTGAGGTCGTTGGTGGTGATCGCCATCGCTTGCGTCTCGCTTCTCGTCGTCGGTTCAGCGGACCGCGGTCGTCTTCGGGGCGCAGGTGAGTACCCGGCAACCATCCGAGGTGACCACGACCGTGTCCTCGATACGGACACCACCGTGTTCCGGCAGGTAGACACCCGGCTCGACCGTGACCACGGCGCCTTCGACGAGCCTAGCAGTGGACCCTGCGGCGACCGCAGGGTGCTCGTGGATCTCGAGTCCCACACCGTGGCCGGTGGAGTGCATGAACGCATCGCCCCAACCGGCGGCGTCGATGATGTCCCGGCACACCTTGTCGACGTCGCCCGCGGTCGCTCCCGCGACGACGGCGTCGACGCCCGCAGCCTGGGAAGCTCCGACGACATCGAGCATCCGTTGCTGGGTCGGCGACGCGTCGCCCACCATGATCGTCCGGGTCATGTCCGAGCAATAGCCGTCGACGAGCGCCCCGAAATCGAGGACCACGAGGTCGCCCTCGGTGATGCGACGCTCCCCCGGATGATGATGCGCCATCGCGCCGTTGGGGCCCGCTGCGACGATCGTGTCGAACGAGACGTCCTGTGCTCCGAGGCGTCGCATCGTGAAATCGAGCTCCAATGCGAACTCCGCTTCGGTCGGTGACTCGGCCAACCGGGGACGCACCCGGGCGAGGGCCGCGTCCGCGACGGCACACGCCGCTTCGATCCGATCGACCTCGCCGGGCTCCTTGACGATCCGCAACCCGTCGACGAGCCCCTCGGTCGCGACCAGCTCGGACGAGGCGAACCACTCGTCGGCCCAACGCCGCTGTCGCGCCCAGGAGACGTCGTCGGCTTCGAGTCCGATACGCGCGACGCCCTCCAGCGCCGCCAGGATCGCTTCCTTCTGCCCCTCGGCACCGGCGACCGTCCGGGAGGCTTCGATACCGGCGTCGTGCAACTGTTGCTCTGACTGCTCGCCGTAGCGACCGTCGGTGGTGAACACGAGCCGGTCATCGAGGACGACCACCAGTGCCGCCGACCCGGTGAAACCGGTCAGCCAACGGATGTTCTCGAGTTTCGTCACGACGAGCGCGTCACAACCGACGTCGGCCATCGCGTCACGGACCCGCGCGGCGCGCTCGGTCTGGCGCATCGGTGACAGGTTCGCCAGCAGCTCCCGGGCGCGGTTCTCCGCACCGTCGGACGGGTCGGCGACCTGGCTTCGTTCGGTTCCTGACACGACGGATCCTCCTCGAATCGGCTCGACGTTCATTGTGCACCCCCGGGGGCCGACCCCGGTGATCCCGCAGGAAACCTCAGCGCAGCGCGCCGAGCGATTCGACGAGGACGTCACGGTCGGCGACCTCGACGACCTCGACGCCATCGGGGCCGTCCAGGACGAAGGTGAGCCCACCGACCGCTTTCTTGTCCCGACCGAACAGCTCGAGCAGCGCTGCGTCCGACACCCCGTCGGGCAATGTCGAGGGCAGGTCGTACCCGGCAACGACGCGACGGTGCGCGTCGACCCGGTGCCGATCGATCCGACCGAGCCGGCACGCCACCTCCGCGGCATAGACGATCCCGATCGCGACGGCTTCGCCGTGGCGGATGTCGTAGTCGGTCGCGGTCTCCAGCGCATGGGCCAGCGTGTGCCCGTAGTTGAGGACGGCCCGCCGGCCGGCCTCGCGTTCATCGGACGCGACGACGTCGGCCTTGCAGCGCACACACGCGGCGACCGCCTCGTCGATGTCGAGCGACGGCAGGTCCGAAACGCCGAGGAACGCGTACTTGGCCATCTCGCCCCGACCGTTGCGGAGCTCACGTGGAGGCAACGTCGCCAGCGTGTCGGTGTCGCAGATCACGGCGTGGGGCTGCCAGAACGCGCCGACGAGGTTCTTGCCCTCGGGAAGGTTCACCCCCGTCTTGCCTCCGATCGCCGCGTCGACCTGCGCGAGCAACGTCGTCGCGACATGGATCACGGCGACGCCCCGGTGGTACGAGGCGGCCGCGAACCCGGCCAGATCGGTCGTCAGGCCACCGCCGACCGCGACGACGACATCACCTCGTGTGAGACCCCACTGCGACCACTGGCGGCACAACGATTCGACCGTCGCGAGCGTCTTGGTCGCCTCGCCGTCAGGGATGTGGAACTCCCGGTGCTCGAGGCCCGGATCGACCGGGACCCCGATTCCCGCTTGGGTGACGACCGCGGCACGCCGGGCGCCGCCGGGCACCAACTCGGCGAGCGACTCGCGTGCACCCGGCCCGACGATCACCCGGTACGTCCGCGTCCCCAGGGGAACGTCGACCTCGATCATCGGTACACCGCCCGGCCTGTGGCCACCAGCGTCTCGGCGATCACGTTCGACAACCTTCGGCGCGGATGGTCACCGCTGCTCATGACCGGTTCGATGTCGACGATGATGTCGGCGACCTCGGCATACAGGTCGCGTCGTTCCGCATCGAGTCGCTCCAGGGCTGCCCGCGGCTTCCCGCCCAACAGCGGACGCGTCGCCCCGCCCCGCTTGCCGACCAGCCGCGAGGCGAGGAACGCAGGCCCGGCACGCAGCCACACGACGGTGTGGCGATGCTCGACGAGCAGCGCCCTGGTGGCCTTCGCGAGGACCGCTCCGCCCCCGGTTGCAACGACCTGCGTCGTGTCGGCCCCGAGCACCCGTGCGATGACGCTCGACTCCGCCGCACGGAACGCCTCCTCGCCGGATCCGGAGAACCAGTCCGTCACGCTGCGGCCCGTCGACGCCTCGAGTTCGGCATCGGTGTCGACGAAGTCGACGTCGAGGGTCTTGGCGAGACGACGACCGACCGTCGTCTTTCCCGAACCCATCATGCCCACCAACACCACGTGCCCGGCAGCGCCTCGATCAGCCAAGGGGCCCGTCCGCCAGCGCGGCTGCGAACGCGTGCGCGTTGCGCTCGAACTCGGCCATCGAATCGCCTCCGAACTTGCGGAGTGCCTCGGTCGCGAGGACCAGGGCCGTCATCGTCTCGGCGACCACTCCCATCGCGGGCACCGCCGTCACATCGGTCCGTTCCTTGAACGAGACCCCCGCTTCCTTGGTGATCGCGTCGACCGTCGCGAGCGTGGGCCGATTCAGTGTTGCGAGCGGCTTCATCGCGACATGGGCCACGATCAGGCCTCCGGTCGAGATGCCGCCTTCGATGCCACCCGCGTGCGTCGTGTCGCGCACGTAGGTGTGGCCGTCCCAGAAGAGCGCGTCGTGCGCCTCGGAGCCCGGGAGTCCGGCAACGGTGAACCCGTCGCCGATCTCGACACCCTTGACGGCCTGGATGCTCATCAGCGCACCCGCGAGCGCGGCGTCGAGGCGTCGGTCCCAGTGCACGTGCGATCCCAGTCCGATCGGTGCGCCCCACACGAGCACCTCCACGACGCCGCCGAGCGAGTCGCCGACCTTCGACTTCGCCTTGATCTCGGCGATCATCGCCTCGGCGGCCTCGGGATCGACACAGCGGACCTCCGAGGCATCGACCGCATCCAGGTCATCGGGCCCGGGGCGGATCGCTCCGGACGCTCGTGCCGACCCCAACTGGATCACATGCGAGCCGACCACGACCCCGAGTGCCCCGATCAACTTCTTCGCCAGCATCCCCGCGACGACCCGGGCGGCGGTTTCACGAGCAGACGCGCGTTCGAGTACGTCGCGGGCATCGGTGAACCCGTACTTCTGCATTCCGGCGAGGTCGGCGTGACCGGGCCGGACCAGCGTCAGGGGGTTCTCGGTCCGACCGGGAGCGGTCGACATCTCGGCATGCCACTTGTCGGAGCGTTCCCACTCGCTGTTGCCGACCAGCACCGCCACCGGTGACCCCAGCGTCCGACCGTGGCGGACACCGCCGACGATCGTGACCTCGTCGGCCTCGAAACGCATCCGCGGACCGCGCCCGTAGCCGAGCCGACGGCGAGCGAGTTCTCCCTGGAGTTCCTCGGCGGTGATCTCGAGCCCCGCCGGTAGACCCTCGACGGTCACACACAACGCTCGACCATGGGATTCACCGGCGGTCAGGTAGCGGAGCACGTCGGGAGAATCTACCGCCTCGAGGTCGACCGGTCTGATCCGAGCGGACCGACGCGGCTCGCCACCGACGGCCCCGGGGCGTCAGAAGTTACGGGTGAGTCGTTCGGAGATCAGGATCGCGACCACACAACCCCCGGCCAACCACGGCCCGAACGGGAACCCCTTGGTCCGGTCCCGGGTCGCGACGAGCATCCCGATCCCGATCACCGATCCGGCGACGCCGGCGAACATGAGCCCGTACAAGATCAGCACGGGATGGGTCCAGCCGAGGAACAGCCCCAACACCCGAGCGAACTTCACATCGCCGTATCCCATCCCCCGTGGGTGGATGAGCCACATGAGCGCCAACAGCAACCAGTAACCCACCGCACCGATCGCAGCCCACAGCAGATCGTGCGGGCGGTGCTGGACGAGCGACACGACGACGATCAACGGGATCGACCCGACGAGCAGTGGTGTGTCGATCCGGTCCGGGAGTCGATAGGTCCGAAAATCGATCACCGACAGCGCGAGGAGTCCCGAGAAGAACGGCAGGATCGCGATGAGCTCCAGATTCCAACCGAAGCGCACGGCCGCCAACATCCACAGCACCGCATTCGCCACCTCGACGACCGGTTGCCACCATCCGAGTTCCTCACCGCACGCTCCGCACCGCCCCCCCATCACGAACGTGCCGGCAACGGGGATCAGACCGGCCCGCATCGGAGACCGATCGCAGGTCGTGCACCGTGTCCACGGTGGCGCGAACGATCGCTTTCCCGGACCCCGCACGACGAGCACATCGACGAAGACCCCGACGATCAGGCCCGCGAGTCCGCAGCCCAAGATGAGGATCGAGTTCGACATCGTCGGTGATCCTAGGAGCCCTCACCGCGGATCCGAGGGAGCGGAACCGCCGGGATCGGGCGGAATCAGCCGCCGGCGGCCCCCAGGAAGCGGCGCATCAGGTCACCGTCGATCGAACCTTCAGGGATCGACGCCAACAGGTCGGCCGCCGCATTCGGATCATTGCTCTCGGCAGCCTGTTCGACGAGCGCACGGTGTTCCGGTGCCAACGACTCGATCTGCTTCTCGAGCGTCGCCGCCTCGTCGGGCGAAAGGCTCGGCCCCACCGCGCCGACCGATCCGTCCGGAAGAGGCTCGGGCAGCACGCCGGCCGACCCCTCGAACAGGTCGACCGCATCGGTCTCGTCGTCGAGCGACGGCAACGACGAACCGCCCGACAGGTCGTCACCGTCGTCGCCGAAGGGCCCGCCGTCGGCATACCCGCGGTCGTCGAAGATGTCACCTTCGGGGGCCGCAACGGTATCGGTGACCTCGAGCGGGTTCGCGTCGACCGGCGGTCGAACGACCTCGATCCCTTCGACGATCTCGCCGAGGCCGTCGTCGATCAGGGCGCGGGTCGCCCGGAGGATCGGCAACTCCTTCAGCCCGAGGGCCCCACCCAGCGCCCGTACCGTCGTCCCACCACCGATCGCGACGATGAGGCGCCAACGGTCACGGTCGACCGTGGTCGATTCCACCGGAAGATCCTCGACGAGGACCACACCGACATCGAGGGAGGGGACGACGGTGGACAGATCCTGCCACTCGGCGTGCGCCGTTTCGGCCGCTTCGATGAGCGCCTCGACCTCGACGGTGTCTCCCGCCGCGTCGGAGGTGGCGTCTTGTTCGAAGACGAAGGATCCGCCCTCGACACGCAACAACTCGAAGAGCACCTCGTGTGATTCGTCGGTCGGTGCGAGCGACGTCTCCCCGCCGACGACGCCACCTTCGTCCAGATAGAGACTGCCGTCCCCTTCGGTGCCCTTGACCACGAGCCGGCCCGTCTTCCTCGTCGTCGCGAGCAGGCGCAACACATCCGGCAGGGCGAAGGTGTCGAGTGTTCCTTGGAGTGTCACGGCAGTCTCCCTGACGGTTCGGACCGGCAATCGTGCACCGGCCCGTCGGTGATCGTTCGAACGGGATCGACTTCCGCGCGGGCGAGGACGACCGCGGGGCTCGTGTCCCGCGTCTCTATCGGCAGTCCGGTTCGCGCTTCAAGGGTCCCACGCGGCGTTGGGGCCTTCGACCCATCACAGAGGCTGTCGCTGAAGTCCGCCCAGGTCAGTGGCGGTGTGGCGAAGTGCTGCCAAGGACGCAGGACGAAGGCGCACACACAGTGCGACGAGGACGAGGACGCAGGCAGAACGAGTCCACATCGGCTCTGAGCGGGCATGATTTTGGCGACAGCCTCACAGATACGAGCGCACCAGGTCGGCCAACTGCCGGGCCGGAACTCCCGCACCGCAACTCGACGCCGGTGTCGGATCCGACCCCCACGGCGAAAGCCCGTAGCGCCGCCAGACCTCGGTGAGCCACGTGGGCGGATCCGGGTGGTACACCCACGCCGGGATACCCGCCGTCGCAGCTTCCAACACGCTGGTCGACCAGACGGCAACGACCGGGGTGCCCAGTTCGACCAGTGGCTTCGTGGACGAGACGAAGGGAATGCCGAGGCGGCGCCACGCCAGATGGGTCGCCCTCGACACGACATCGGTCTCGGCGGGGTGCGGACGGTACGCCGCGCCCGTGGCCCGACAGAACGTCCGAGCGATCCGTTCGGTTTCACGCCGCATCAGTTCCGTGCCGTGCATCGCACCGCAGAACACCGGCGTCGAGTCGACCGCAACCTCACCGACGTCGACGGCGTCGGCACGCGCCAGCAACTCACTTCCCACGACGGTCCACTCGACGTCGCCACGTCCCGCACACCAGAACGCCGCATCTTGTTCCGACCACGCCGCCAGATGCACCCCCGGCGGCAACGGCGCCATCTGGGGCAGCAGCATCCCGTGCTGGACGACGATCCCAGGCACACCGAGCCGTACCGCGAGTTCGTGCGCGTACGCTCCGGCCGGGACATGACCGCCGGTGCTGACCACGACCCGGATCCCGGGTGCGGCCTTCTGCAGTGCATCGACGGACCCGATCGTCTGGATCGGCTGCGCCTGCGCACCCTGGAACGGCGACCCGTCCTCGAAGGGGAACGGTGACAGCACCGCGACGCGCGCGGTGTCGAGCCATGCGAGGACACTGCCGACGGCGGCGTCCACCGACGGTGATCGGGCGTCGTACGCCACGAGCACATCGGGTCGCTCGCCCCCCCGGATCATCCACAGCGGCTGGTCACCCGGCGCGAGACCGAGCAGCGCACGGAGCCGTCGCACACGATGCAGGGGTCGGCGGGCCGCGGCGTCACGTTGGTACGCGGCCATGTCGACCGGGTGGATCAGGCCCACAGCGGTTCCAGCGTCCGGATACGGTGCGCGAACGTGTGCTCGGCGAGGGTCCGTACCTTGCCGGCCGCCGCGATCCGCGCGGCCCATGCCGGTTCCCGCGCGATTCGGCCCACCACGTCGACCATTTCGTCGACGTTGGTCGCGACGAGGATCTCGCGTCCGGGTTCGTACAACGACTCCACATCGGCCCGGTCGATCACCTGCACGCCGCCGACGCCGGCTGATTCGAAGGTTCGCATCGTGAAGCCGTCCTGGTTCTCGTGCAGGTTCAACGACACGAACGCGCCCGCCATCATCCCCACCGCGACCGATCGCGGCACCGGTGGGCCCGACGGGAGGTCCGGTCGTTCCCACGACAGCGTTCGCAGCCGATCGGTCCAACGACGCGACCAGTCACGTCCGACGACACGGATCGGGAGGCCTCTGCGATGGAGTTCGAGCAGCGTCTCGGTTCGATGCGGGTACCGCGCGCCGATGAACAACACGTCATCGGACGGTACGGTCGGACCGACGCATCCCGGGTCGAACGCATCGTGGACGAGGGTCGCGTCGATTCCGCTCGCTCGCATCGCCGCCACATCCAACGGCGAATACGAGACAATCCGATGCTGCGCGAGGCGATCGACCGACCACCGCATCCGCCGGATCTCGTCATAGAGCCACACGAGCGACGGGACACCCAGGTCCGCCAGCGCGTCCCAGAACCGGTCGTCGAACTGATCCCCCTTGATCACGATCACGATGTCGGGTTCGGCATCGCCGAGGACACGGATCCCGGCGTCGCTCACCTCGCGCTCCTGGCGGGCCGTACCGCCGCCGTCGGTGATCCGATCCATGCCGTCGTAGAGCACCTTGCCACGGAGCTTCGCCGCCAAAGTCGGGCGCTCGTCGTAGCGCCACGTGGTCACGCGATAGCCGTTGGAGCGCAACCCGCGCACCACGCCCTCCCAGTATCCGTGGAACACCGGGGAGATGAGCAGAACGTGCCGCTCCGGTTTCATTTCGCGAGTCCCCGGAGCCGCAACAGCCCCAGTGCATCCTCCCAGGCAGCCGCGGGCGCACCCTGGCGTGTCCAGCCATCCGCGACGAACCGTGCAACGGCGTCGTCGACGGTGACGCCCGGTGTGGGCAACCCGCATTCGCGCGCCCAGGTCACCTCGGCGCAGGCGTGCTCGATGTCTCCGGCCCGATGGACGTCGACGAACTCCATGGTCCCACCGTCGGGTGCGCCGGCGATCGCGAGGTCGGCCAACTCGACGAGCGTCGTGCGTCGCCCGCTCCCGAGGTTGACCGTGAGGACATCGGTGGTCGAAGGTCGCCGTTCGAGCAGCATCCGCGTCGCGGCGACGACGTCGGACACGTGCACGAAGTCACGGGTCTGGTGGCCGTCGCCGTACACCTGCACCGGGAGACCTTCGCGCAGACACGCGAGAAATGCAGCGAGGACACCGGTGTAGGGGTTGTGCAGGCTCTGCCCTTCGCCGATGACGTTCTGCGGTCGAACGATCGACACCGGCACGTCGCCGGCCGCGCCGTCCTGGAACAACCGCTCCGCGGCGGCCTTGGTCTCGCCGTAGATCGACACGGGTGCGACGGGATCTGTCTCTCGGGATGCCGCCGGCTGCGCGTCGCGGCAACACCGACTGCTGGTGTGAGGCCCGTGAGCGCCGCAGTCCCAGCGCCCCTCGCCGTAGACCGCACGTGAACTGAAGAACACGATCGGCACGTCGTGGTCGGCCGCGAAGTGCGCCGCGTTCCTCGTTCCGTCGACGTTCACGCTCCGATAACGGTCGACCTCGTACATCGACTGGCCGACACCGGTCTCGGCAGCCAGATGCACCACCGCGTCCACCGAGGGCAGCCCTCGCCAGAACCGTTCGTCGCGGACATCCGCTTCCCGCAGCACCGATCCGAGGCGTGCCCGGACCTCGTCGGGGTCGTGGTGGATCTGGGGCCTCAGGTCGTCGACGACGACGACATCGATGTCGTCGGCCATGAGCGAAGCGATCAGCGCGGTCCCGATGAAGCCGGCGCCCCCCGTGACCAGGACACTCCTCACACCGCCTCCGGGTGCAGCGGTTGGCCGGGAACACCCGCGACGATCGCCCCCGCGGGCACGTCCTTGGTCACGACCGTCGCGGCGGCCACGGTCGCGCCGTCGCCGATCCGGACCCCGCCGAGGATCGTGGCACGCTCGCCGAGAAACACGTCGTCGCCGATCACGATCGGCCCGGTCCCCTCGATCGCGTGGCGGTCGTCGTACGCGTGGCGGGCGCTGATGATCAACGCCCCCGAACCGACGACACAACGATCCCCGATCGAGATCGGATCGAGTGCATGGACGTGCACGGTCGGTGACAGGTTGACATGATCACCGATCGTGATCCGCCCACCCGGTTCGGCCTGGAGCCAGGCATCCTCGTAGATCGAACAGTCCGCGCCGATCGAGATCCGCTCGACCCCCCGCAGGATCCGCGGCGCCACGATGACCGTCCCGCGCCCCAGCGATTCGAAGGACGACCGATACAACGCGGCGGTCGCGATCCGGCCGACGGTCCAGCGTGCCGACGGCGGTGCTTCGACGAGCCAACGACGAATGCTCACTGCGAACCGTTCCCAGTGGACCCGACCATTTCCTCATGGTAGAGGCCCGCGATCCTCGACCCGGTCACTCGGCCCGTGCGTCGTGTCGACGCGCCAACTCGGTGGTCGCGGCGAGCGACATCGCCTCGACCGGCGCCGCCTCACCCGTCCAGAGCGAGAAGGCGTGCGCCGCCTGATGGACCAGCATGCCGATGCCGACGACGGCGTCGACACCCTGTTCACGCGCCGCGGCGACGACGGGGGTGACCGGCGGGTCGTAGACCATGTCGAACAGCACCTGACCCGGTGAGAGCAATGCGACGTCGACGGGCATGCCCGCCGGAGCGGACCCGTGCATCCCCAGCGGTGTCGCGTTGACGATCAACTCCGCATCGGCGAACGCTCCCGACGTTCCGACCATGCCACGATCACCCGCGAGGCCCGCCGCGACACGGGCTCGCGCCGCGGTCCGGTTGACGACGACCACCCGCCGTGCTCCGGCATCGGCGAGCGCGGCGACCGCGGCGCGCGCCGCGCCGCCCGCGCCGACGACCACACAACGCGCACCCTCGGGTTCGAATCCGACGTCGAGGCGCAACGCGTCGATCAGTCCGGCGCCGTCGGTCGAATGGCCGACGAGCCGGTCGGACTCCCAGGCGATGCAGTTCACGGCGCCGAGCCGCGCGGCGACCGGCGACAGGCCGTCGAGATGTGCGACGACCGACGCCTTGTGGGGCATGGTGACGCTCAGGCCACGCAACGGCAACGCCCGCATCGCGGCGACGGCGTCACCGATCCGGGGCGCGGGCACCTCGAATGCCGTGAACACCCAGTCCAGCCCGCACCGCTGGAACGCGGCGTTGAACAGCTCGGGCGAAAGCGAATGACGGATCGGGTCACCGACGACCGCAGCCACCGCCGTCGTCCCCGCGGGCAGCCGACCGTCGACCGTCACGGTGCACCGCAACCGAGGCCGGCGTCGTGGCAGGCCTTCTTCGCTCGTTCGAACTCCTGGGCCGACGCCGTGAAGATGTGCTGTGGTCGGCCCTGCGCGTCGTTCTGGACGCTTCGCACGTAGTAGAGCCAGTTGCCCGTGGCCGGATGAGCCGCCGCATCGAGGGCGAAGTCGCCGGGCGCAGCGATCGGCGTCGGAGGGAGACCCGGGCGGCGGCGCGTGTTGTACGGCGACGGGGACGCGAAGTCGACCGGTCGGCCGGAGATGATCGACAGGTAGCGGCTCGTCGCATCGATCCCGAGCGGCTGACCGGCGGCGAGCCGGTTGTAGATCACCCGGGCGATCTTGGGCGCCTCGTCGGGATTCCCCGCCTCCGCCTGCACGAGCGAGG
>JAFDWI010000068.1 GCA_018268545.1 Actinomycetota bacterium | reverse complement strand
CGGGCGCGATCCGGCGACACCGAGGGTCTCACCGCTCCTCGCGGCCGACCTCACCCGGCTGCCTCCGGCGATGGTCGTCACCGCCGAGCTCGACCCGCTCCGTGACGACGGGCGCGCATACGCCGACGCACTCGAAGCCGCCGGTGTGCCCGTCGAACGAGTCCACTTCGACGGCGAGATCCACGGATTCTTCGACCTCGACTTCCTGCCGGACTGTGCGGTCGCCCGTGATCGGGCCGCTGCCGCGATCCGCCGCGCCTTCGACGCGGCCCGCAGGTGACGACGACGCCCCGCGGGTTCCGCCCCCGGTTCAGAGCCCCAGCACGTCACCCAGGTGATCGACGAGCGCGTCGATCGGCACCCGGACCTGGTCCATCGAATCGCGGTCCCGCACGGTGACCGCCCGATCCTCGAGCGTGTCGAAGTCGACCGTGACACAGAACGGGGTGCCCAACTCGTCCTGTCGGCGGTAGCGCCGACCGATCGCCTGGGTCTCGTCGTAGTCGCACATCCAACGTGGCTGGACGAGGTTCAGCACCTCAGCTGCGACACCGGCAAGCTCCGGCTTCTTCGAGAGCGGCAGCACCGCGACCTTGTAGGGAGCAAGGCGCGGGTGCAGTCGGAGCACGGTCCGGGTCTCGTCACGCACCGTTTCGGTGTGGAACGCGGAGAGCAGGAACGCCATCATCGTCCGGGTCGCGCCCGCCGCCGGTTCGATCACATGGGGCCGATACCGCTCACCCGTCGCCTGGTCGAAGAAGTCGAGCTTCTCCCCCGACGCGTCGGCGTGCGCCGTCAGGTCGTAGTCCCCACGGTTCGCGATGCCTTCCAGTTCGTCCCAACCCCACGGGAAGGCAAACTCCACGTCGGACGTCCCAGATGAATAGTGACTGAGCTCGTCGGGGTCGTGCGGCCGAAGTCGCAACTCGTCCTCGGGGATCCCGAGCTCGACGTACCAACGGAAGCGTTCGGCACACCAGTAGCGGTACCACTCGTCCGCCTCGGCGGGCGGGACGAAGAACTCCATCTCCATCTGTTCGAATTCACGGGTCCGGAACACGAAATTGCCCGGGGTGATCTCGTTGCGGAACGACTTGCCCACCTGTGCGATCCCGAACGGCGGCTTCTTGCGCGACGTGTTCAGCACGTTCGCGAAGTTCATGAACATGCCCTGCGCGGTCTCCGGGCGCAGGTACGCCTCGGTGCCCGCGGATTCGACCGGACCCGCGTGGGTCTTGAACATCAGGTTGAACTGCCGGGCCTCGGTGAACGTGCCGTGCTTTCCGCAGTTCGGGCACACCTCGGGGTCGTCCAGCTTGTCGAGCCGGAACCGTTCCTTGCAGTTGCGGCAGTCCACCAGCGGGTCGGTGAAGTTCGCGAGGTGGCCGGAGGCCTGCCACACCGCGGGCGGGGTCAGGATCGACGCGTCGAGTCCGACCACGTCATGACGCAACTGGACCATCGAACGCCACCAGGCGTCCTTGACGTTGCGCAACAGCAGGACCCCGATCGGCCCGTAGTCGTAGGTGGAGCGGAAACCGCCGTAGATCTCGGCCGACGGGAATACGAACCCCCTGCGCTTCGAGAGGTTCAGGACGGCCTCCATCTTGTCCTCGGGCGTGGTGTCCCCGGGCACCGTGTCCCCGGGCGTTTCGGGCGTATCGGCCGTCGCAGCACACATGGCCGCCAAGGGTAGTTGCCGGGCAGTAGCGTCCTGAGATGTGAGCTATCAAGCCTGGAATGCGCCCCCTCCGATGCCGATCGATCCGACCGCGGTCGCCGGCCGGCGGATCGTGGCGTGGTTCATCGACGGGATCATCTTCGTCGTCATCTTCAACGTCTTCGGCGCGATCTTCAAGACACGGAACAACGTCGTGCAGCGGGACTTCGCCGGTGACGAGAACGCTGCGGCCGAGTTCTGTCGAACGTGGCAGGCCGCCCACAGCGGCATGTGCCTGCACAACAACGGCCAGGTGACCGCGATCCAGTCGTGGACCGGTGGAATCTGGATCTTCCTCGCGCTCGTGGTCGTGTTCATCGTGTACCAGGGCCTGCTCGGTGCCAGCGTGGGCAAACTCGCGATGGGCCTCCGGATCGTCACCGCCGATGGATCGCTCGCGAGGATCGGTCCGTCCGCGATCCGGACCGTGCTGTGGATCATCGACGCACTCACCTGCGGACTCCCGATCATCGGCGGGATCATGATCCTGTCGGCCAAGGGCCACCGACGCGTCGGCGACATGGCTGCCGGAACCTACGTGGTGCCGCACTCCCAGGTCGGCCATCCGGTGATCCTGCCGGGAGATCCCGGCTGGGGCACCTACGGTTCGGGTCCCTTCCCCGGCGGGCCGTCCACGCCCGGCTACGGCCAGGCACCCGGCTACCCTCAAACCGGCTACGGCCAACCCGGCCAACCCGTGGTCATGCCACCCGGCATGCCCCCTGCAACACCGGGTGCGACCCCGACCGACGCCCCCACGCCGTGGGCGCCGACCGCTCCGGTCCCCGGTCAGACACCGACGCCCGGCCCATCCGGCGTGCAGTCCGGCGGCGGATCGATGCCCTCGGGTGACTACGAGGCCGACGTGCCGATCTGGGACGACGCCCGGAGCGCGTACATCCAGTACGACTCGGGCCGAGCCGCGTGGCTGGAGTACGACGACGCCACCAAGGAATGGAAGCCGATCAGCACGTGACCACCCCGGGTGGCACGCCCGCCGTCGACGACGGCACGGCGCCGGACCCGACCGCCGTCATGGGACGACGCGTGATCGCCAAGATCATCGACGAAACACTGCGCGGCATCCCGAGCGTCATCGCGGTCGTGTTGCTGCTCCGGAGTGCGCGGACCGTCGCGGTGGTCGACGCCACGGACTACTGCGACAGGGTGCGGACGGTCGGCCACCTCTGCGTCCCGATCGGCCTGGATCGGGCGTGGGACCTCCACATGCCGTCGCTGTGGTGGGGCGTCGCCGGGTGGGGGATGTGGCTGGTATTCACCTGGACCGAAGGACGCTTCGGTTGGACGCCCGGAAAGCTCGCGACGCAGATCCGCGTCGTGAGCGACTCGACCGGCACGCCGTGCGGCTTCGGTCGGTCGTTGATCCGGAACCTCCTGTGGATCGTCGATTCGCTGGTGTTCGGTGCCGTCGCGCTGGTGCTCGCATTCACCCGGCCCGGGCATCGACGCCTCGGCGACACCGCGGCGTCGACCGTCGTCGTCGCCCGAAGCGCGTTCGGCACACCGCCGCGGATCCCCCAAGTGCCCCGGAGCATCCCACCGATGGGCGGGCCGCTCCTGCCACCGCAGACGGTGTGGGATCCGACACGCAACACGTGGGTGCTCTGGGACCCGGGCATCCGGGCTTGGATGGCCTGGAACCCGGCCGAGAACCGTTGGGAACCCCTCGGCGGTTGACCGCCCCTTCGACCGGGCTCAGAGCACCGCGGGGGCGCGCAGGCGCCGCTCCAGATGGTCCTCGACCGCCCGGGTCACAACCCCGGCGAACTCGGTGGTGACCGCGGATGCCGGTCGCTCGAGCACCGCGTTGAGCCGGCCGGACACCACGTCGTCGAACACCCCGAGAGCCCGTGGCGAGATCGGCCCACCGGAGCGGTGGGTTCGGCACAACGCTCCCCCGGCCGACAGATCGAACGCAGCCAGGTCGATCGTCGTCCCACACGCGGCACACCGGTCGGTGACGGGACGCACCCCGTCGTGGGCGAGCAACTTCGCGAGGAAAGCCGCAGCGACGACCCGGTGCCGCGTCGCGTCGAGGGTCCGCAGCGCACCCGCGAGCATGCGGTACAACTCGGGATCGCTGCGACCTTCCTGTGCGACCTGGTCGACCACCTCGAGCATCATCACCGCGTCACGCAACAGATCCAGGTCGTCGCGGATCACCGCGAACACCTCGACCCGTTCGGCCTGGGTGATCGTGTCGAGGTTGCGGCCCTCGTAGCACTGGATCGCCACGTGGGTGGTCGGCTCGAGGCGCGCGCCGAACTTCGAGGTCGGCTTGCGAACACCCTTGGCAACCGCACGTACCTTGCCCCGAGACTCGGTCATCAGCGAGATGATCCGGTCGGCCTCACCGAGCTTGTGGGTGCGCAACACCACGCCGCGCTCCCGGTACAACGGTCGGCTCACGCCACCCCACCGAAGCGTCGATCGCGCTCCTGGTACTCACGGACCGCGGCGAACAGGTTCTCACGCCGGAAATCGGGCCACAGCACGTCGGTGAACACCAACTCCGAATACGCGATCTGCCACAGCAGGAAGTTCGAGATGCGGTACTCCCCCGAAGTCCGGACCACGAGATCCGGGTCCGGGATCTCCGGCACGTACAGGTGACGGCGGATCGCCTTCTCGTCGACCTTGTCGGACCGGACGCCTTCGGCGACGAGCGCTCGCACCGCGTCGACGATCTCGGCGCGCCCCCCATAGTTGAAACACACGTTGAACGACATGCGCGTGTTGTGTCGGGTCTGTTCGGTTGCCTCGTCGATCCGGTGCAGGATCCGCTTGGGAACCCGCCAGTTCGAACGGCCCACGAATCGGATCCGCACACCCTTGGAGTCGAGTTCGTCGGTGTGACGGATCAGGATGCCTTCGTTGAAGCCCATGAGGTAACGAACTTCGTCGGGTGGGCGCTTCCAGTTCTCGGTGCTGAACGCGTACACGCTGAAGTGCTCGAGCCCGAGTTCGAGCGCGCCCTCGACGGTGTCGAACAGCGCATCCTCGCCGGCAGCGTGGCCTTCGGTGCGCTTCAAGCCTCGTTGCTCGGCCCAGCGTCCGTTGCCGTCCATCACACAGGCGACGTGGCGCGGGATGCGTTGGGGGTCGATACCCGGCGGGATCGTCACGGCCGCGACCCTAGAAGGTCCGACGTTCGGGCGCGTGGATCGACCCGAAGCACCCTCGGTGCACCCGGCACTCGACGGTCGGTCACAAAGGCGCGGCCGCGCCCGGGATCATCCGGAGCTTGTCGAGCTCCCAGTACGCCCGCAATGACGCGATCAGCCCGTCGTCGGTCACCTCGTACACGTACACGCCGTCGACGACCGCTGCGCTGCCGTCCACGAACGTCGACGTGATCGTGCCGACGTTCGCACAAGCGGCACCCGCGACGTAGGACTCACGGATCGCGAAACGGATCTGCGGCTCGGCGATCACGGCGTCGTAGAACGCTGCGATGGCATCGGCGCCCCGGTGGCCGAGGCCCGCTGGATCGAACGGCGACGGGCCGACCGGGTCCGCGACGACCGCGTCGGGAGCGAACAGCGCCAGCCACCCGGCGCGGTCACCGGCCTCGACCGCTGCGACCGAAGCCATCGCGGCGCGTCGTGCCGGGTGGGACGGGTCGAGGTCGATGCCTTCCATGTCGCCAGTCTGGCAGGCCGCGGCGCGCCCGGAAGGTTCGGGCGATCGACGTCGTCGGTACCCTGGGTTCCCCATGCCGACCGCCGCCCCCGAACCGACTTCGCCGGCCGCCGTCGACGCGATCGCCGCACTCGACACGATCACCGGAGCACTCACGGGCGGTGAGCATCGCGTCGCCCAGGCGCAGATGACCGCCGCGGTCGCCGAAGCAATCGATCGGGACCGCCACCTGGTGGTCCAGGCCGGCACCGGAACCGGAAAGTCGCTCGCCTACCTGGTGGCGACCGTGCGGTCGGGGCGTCGGGTTGTCGTGGCGACGGCGACGAAGGCGCTCCAGGATCAGCTCTCCAACAAGGATCTCCCGTTCCTCGAACAACACGGCGACCGTCCCGTCCACTTCGCCGTGCTCAAGGGGCGATCGAACTATGTCTGTCGCCAGCGACTCGCGGAGCTGAATGCGGCCGCGAAGACCGGGCAGATCCAACTGGAGGGAACCGGCGGTCGACCGACGCCGGCCGAACTCGAAGCGATCACCGAATGGGCCGACCATTCGCCGACCGGCGATCGCGCCGAGCTCGCCGTCGAACCCGACGCCCGCACCTGGGCGGCCGTGTCCATGACCTCGTTGGAGTGTCCCGGCGCCACCAAGTGCCCGATGGGGGCGACCTGTTTCGCCGAGGCGGCCCGCGACCGCGCCACCGAAGCCGACGTCGTGGTCGTCAACCAGCACCTGTGGGGACTCGATGTCGCCAACGATCATCAGCTCCTCCCCGAACACGACATCGTCGTGATCGACGAGGCCCACCAGCTCGTCGACACCGTTTCGTCGACCGCCGGTTTCGAGATCGGCGAATCCCGGCTCACCGCTGTGAGCGCCGCAGCCCGGGCCGTGCTCGAGGACCCCGACACGCTCACCGCGCTCGACAACGTGGCCCATGACTGGAGGCCGACGTTGGCCCCCGCGGTCGGCGAACGCCTGGAAGCAGGGCCGACCGGAGCGATCGCCGATCTGGTCACCTTGGCGACCGCACGATGTGAAGCCGTGCTCTCGGCCGTGCGTTCGATCGACCCGGGCGGCCACGAACAGGTCGCGACGCGTCGCGACCGGGCGATCAACGTCGCCGCCGCGCTCGTCGACGACCTGCACGCGTTGCTCGGGGAACCACGTGGCGCGGTGATCTGGGTGTCGGGCCCGGAGAATCGAGCAGCGCTGTGCCGGGCGCCCATCGACGTGGCGGGCTTTCTCGCGGAGCATGCCTGGGGTTCGGTCACCGCGGTGTGCACGAGCGCGACGATCCCGCCGGGGTTCATCGACGCGGTCGGCCTCCCCGCGGGCCGCTCCGACGAACTGCATCTGGAATCACCCTTCGACTACGCCCGGAACACCTTGTTGTACTGCCCGCCGGGCATGGCCGCACCGGGATCCACGGGATATCCCGAGGCACTCTACGACGAACTCGAAGCGCTGATCGGCGCTGCCGGTGGCGCCACGTTGGGATTGTTCACCAGCTTCCGTGCCCTCGACGACGCCGTCGAAGCGATGCGGGATCGACTCGACGTCGAGATCTTGAGCCAACGGGACCGGCCCAAGCCCGCGTTGATCGAGGCATTCGCGTCCGAACGATCGACGTGCCTGTTCGCGACACAGAGCTTCTTCCAAGGCGTCGACGTCCCCGGCGATGCGTGCCAACTCGTGACCATCGACCGGATCCCGTTCCCCCGCCCGGACGACCCGGTCCTGTCGGCCCGGCGCGACGCGATCGGGGCACGGGCGTTCTCGGTGATCGACGTGCCACGGGCCGCGACCCTGCTCGCCCAGGCGGCCGGACGCCTCGTACGCCACAGCGACGATCGAGGCGTCGTGGCCGTCCTCGACTCGCGTCTCGCGACCCGCAAGATCTACCGGTGGGAGCTGATCAACGCGCTTCCACCGATGCACCGCACCCGGGACCGAGACGAGACCGTCGCCTTCCTCACGCAGATCCGTCCGTCCGACTGACCCGACATCCGCTCGCCGGACTCCGGGTCAATCGTGATCGAATGCGTCGACCCGGACCACCGCGCGACCCTCGGCATCGGACCGGTCGAGGTCGACCTCCGCGGTGATCGCCCAGGCTCCCGAACCGTCGGGGTCGTCGACGACCTGACGGACCTGCCAGGTCCGGCCCGATTCGATGATCCGACACATCGCCGGGTTGCGGGCGTCCGCCCCGATCCCCACGTCGGCGAACTCGGCGAAGTACGCGACGCCCGCGGTCTCCCACCGGTTCGCCGACCAGCCCGCGTCGGCATCGAGCTCGCCGAGCGCGGCCCAGTCACGACGTGCCAGTAGCTCGATCCGCTGGAACAACGCGTTGCGGACCAACAGCGCGAACGCGCGCCGGTTCGCGCTGAGCGCGGCCGGACGCGCATCGCGCGTCGGCACGGGACCCGCGGTTTCACCCGGATGCTGCAACCGCTCCCACTCGTCCAACAGACTCGAGTCGACCTGGCGAACCATTTCCCCCAGCCAGATGATCAGGTCCTCGAGGTCCTCGGTCCAACGTTCCTCGGGCACGGTGCGCGACAACGCCCGGTACGCGTCCGACAGGTAACGCAGCAGGATTCCCTCGGATCGTGCGATCCCGTGGAAGCGCACATAGTCGGCGAAATCCATCGAACGCTCGATCATCTCGCGCACCACCGACTTGGGACGCAACGCGTGATCCGCGGCCCACGGTTCGGACCGGCAATAGACGGTGAACATCGGCCCGAGCAGTTCCGCGAGCGGCTGGGGCCAGGTGATGCCGTCCAACTCGGCCATGCGCTCGCCGTAGCCGAGCCCCTCGGCCTTCATCCGGGCGACCGCCTCGCCCCGGGCACGTTTGAGTTGCGACATCACCACCGGTCGCGGATCCTCCAGGACCGCCTCGATGACCGACACCACATCGAGCGCGAAGTCGGACCCGTCAGGATCCAGCAGGTCGAGGGCCGCGACGGCGAACAACGACAGCGGCTGATCCAACGCGAACCGCTCCTGCATCTCGTGCGCGAGACGGAACCGGTGCCCTTCGGCGTCGGGCGGGTCGATCGGAACGAGCACTTCGGCGTCGATCAGCGAACCACGGATCTCGGCGGCGCGCGCCACGTTCTCGGCGATCTCACCGGCTCCGGTATACGGGCTGTGCAACAGCGCGTCGAGTTGTGCATCGGCGTCACCGGGTCGTTCCAGCATCGCCATCACCATCGAATGCGTGACCCGGAGGTGCCCCACGAGAGCCTCGGGTGGTGCGTGCACGAGGCGCTCGAACGTCGGGCGACCCCAGGACACCGTGCCGGGGGGCGGCTTCCGGGACGGGACGTTCCTGGGATTCTTCCCACGGGCGATCGCCTTCGCCTCGGCTTTCGCCTTCTCGACGATGTGCTCGGGTGCGAGCACGACGACCGTGCCGACCGTGTCGAACCCGGCCCGGCCCGCTCGACCGCCGATCTGATGGAACTCACGGGCCGACAGCAACCGGGTCCGTTCACCGTCGTACTTCGACAGTGCCGTCAACACCACCGTGCGGATCGGCACGTTGATGCCGACACCCAACGTGTCGGTCCCACAGATCACCTTCAACAGGCCACGTTGCGCGAGCCGCTCGACGAGCCGCCGGTAGCGGGGCAACATCCCGGCATGGTGGACGCCGATGCCGTTGCGCACGAGCCGTGACAAGGTGCGACCGAAACCGGCCGAGAAACGGAAGTCCCCGATCTCGCCGGCGATCGCGTCCTTCTCGGCGCGGGTCACCACCGCCATCGACCCGAGGGCCTGGGCGCGTTCGATCGCGGCGGCCTGCGCGAAGTGCACCAGGTACACGGGGGTGCCACCTCCGGCGAGGAGATCGGCGACGACCTCGGTCACGGTCTCGACCCGGTAGTCGTGCACGAGCGGCACCGGCCGGATCGCCGAGGTGACCACGGCGACATCCCGGCCGGTGCGCGCCTCCAGGTCGGCCACGAACGGGGTCACATCGCCCAGCGTCGCCGACAACAGCACGAACCGTGACCGGGTGAGCTCGAGCAACGGCACCTGCCAGGCCCACCCCCGCTGGGGGTCCGCGAACCAGTGGAACTCGTCCAACACCGCGCCGTCCACCGACGCCGCTGCGCCGTTGCGCAATGCCAGGTTCGCGAGGATCTCCGCGGTGCAACAGATGATCGGCGCGTCGGGGTTGACGGCGGCGTCACCGGTGAGCATCCCCACCGTCTCGGGCCCGAAGATGCCGACCAGTTCGAAGAACCGTTCGGACACCAGCGCCTTGATCGGCGCGGTGTACCAGCCACGACCACCCCGGGCGATCGTGTCGAACAGCGTGGCAGTGGCGATCAGTGACTTCCCCGACCCGGTCGGGGTGTTCACGATGACGTGAGAGCCGAGCGCGATCTCCGACAACGCTTCGGTCTGGGCGTCGTAGAGGTCGTGTCCCCGGTGCGACCGCACCCAGTTGGTGAACGTTTCGACGATCGCGTCCGGATCGCCACCACAGCGGGCCGCGAGGTCGGTCAGGTTCCCGGCCGGCGCGTCGCTCACAGGCCGAGTCGGTCAAATCGTTCGGGGTGGCGCTGCCAGTCCTTGGAGACCTTCACGAACAACTCCAGGTACACACCGGGCTCGAGTTGTTCCCGTGCGCGCCGACCCACCTCGGCCAGCACCTTGCCGCCGTGCCCGATCACGATCCCCTTCTGGGAATCACGCTCGACGAGGATCTCGCAACGGATCCGACTTCCTTCCCATTCGGTCACCCGGGTCGTCACCGAATGCGGAAGCTCCTCACGGAGCACGGCCAGCAGCTGCTCACGCACCAGCTCCGCGACCCACCATTCCTCGGGCCGGTCGGTCACCTGGTCGGTCGGATAGTACGGCGGACCCTCGGGCATCCGTCGCACGAGTTCGTCCACCAACTCGGTGACACCGTCACCGGTGGCCGCCGAGACCGGGAAGTACGCGGAACGCTCGAGTTCACCGGCCTCGACCAGGCGCGCCAACACCTGGTCACGTTTCGCGATGTCGCACTTGTTCACGACCACGATCGCGTCCCTGGGGATCCGGTCGGCGACGAAGCGGTCGCCACGGCCGATCGATCCGGTTGCCTCCACCACGAGGCACACCACGTCGACGTCGGCGATCTCGCCGGTCGCGGTCGCATTGAGGTGCTCACCGAGCGGTGTCCGTGGCTTGTGGATCCCCGGCGTGTCGACGAACACGATCTGGGTGTCCTCGCCGGTCACGGCATCCGCGGCATCGAGGTGCACCACACCGCGGACCGCGTGCCGGGTGGTCTGGGCCTTGTCCGAGGTGATCGACGCCTTGGTGTCCAGTATCCGGTTCAACAAGGTGGACTTCCCGACATTGGGGCGTCCCACGAGCGTCACGAACCCGCTCCTCATTCCGACGCTCCTTCGACCGGACGGCGGGACCGGGATGTCGCGTCGCCACCGTCGGCGTCGACCTCGTCGTCGGGACGAGGCATGATCCGCACCCGTGCGATCCGCCGTCCCTGCATCCGGTCGACCCGGAGTTCATAGCCGGGGACGGTGACCGTCTCGCCGACCACCGGCACGTGCCCGAGGTGCCCGATGATCACCCCGCCGATCGAGTTCCAGTCGCCTTCGGGCAGCTCGCCGGCGAGCACGTCGTTCGCGTCGTCGATCGACAGGCGACCATCGACGCGCAGGATCCCACCCGGCAGCGGCTCGACGAGCGGATCCTCGACGTCGAACTCATCCACGATCTCGCCGACGAGTTCCTCGATCAGATCCTCGAGCGTGACCAAGCCCGCGGTCGTGCCGTACTCGTCGACCACGATCGCCATGTGGAACTTGTCGCGCTGCATCTCCGGCAGCAGTTCGGCGACCCGCTTGGTCTCCGGGACGAACACGGCGGGCCGCACGATGTCGGCGACGACCATGTCGGAACGATCGTCGCGTTCGGCGCGCATCAGATCGCGGGCGTACAGGATGCCGATCACGTCATCGGCGTCGATCCGTCGGACCGGTACCCGGCTGTAGCCGTTCGCCAACACGATCTCCATCGCGTCCGCGACCCGTGTCGACCCTTCGATCGTGATCATGTCGGGCCGGGGAACCATCACCTCGCGGGTGACGGTGTCGCCGAACTCGATGACCCGTGAGATGAACACCCGCTCGTCGGCCTCGATCACGTCGTGCTCGGCTGCCTCGTCGGCCAACGCGAGCAGTTCTTCCTCGGACACGAACGGCCCCTGTTGGAGTCCCTTCCCGGGCAACAGCACGTTGGTGACCCCGATCAGACCCCGGGCAATCATCCGCAACGGCCAGAAGCGTGTCAACGCCCAGACGGGCCCGGCACTGCCCAACGCGGCTTCGTCGGGGTGTTGGATCGCCCACGTCTTGGGCGCGGCTTCGGACAGTACGAACACCAGCACGATGTTGATCACCAATGCAACGATCACTCCGCCGGCACCGAAAAGTCGTTCGGCTTCGATCGTGATCAGCGCGGTCTGGACCGTCTGGCAGATGAGCACGACAAGCAGCAGCGAGTTCAGGAACGAGGCAGGATCCGAGACGAGCTGCAACAACCGTTTTGACCCGCGGCGCTTCGCTTCGTCGTGCGCGATCGCCCGATTCCGTCCCATGCGCGTCAACGAGGTCTCCGCCAATGCGAGAAATCCCTGCACGACGAGCAACACGACGATCACGATGATGATCAGGCCATCCAGGCTGGTCACGGTCGCGAACGTCATCGGGGAATCTCCGTGCCGACCGACAGCGGACGATGCACCAACCCGAGCACCCGGGCTTCCTCGGCACGCATCGCCGTCGCTTCGTCGGGTTCGGCGTGGTCCCACCCCAACACGTGCAGAATGCCGTGCACGCACAACAACGCGAGCTCGTCTTGGAACGTCCCGGCGTGCGCCGGCGCATTCGCAGCGGCGACCTCGGGGCAGATCACCACATCGCCGAGCATCGTCGCGACACCGGGGACGACCGGGTCGCGGTCACCACCAGCGGGATCCATCGGAAAGGACAACACGTCGGTCGGGCCGTCACCACCGAGGTGCTCGACGTTCAGATCGGTGATCGTGTCGACATCGGCGAGCGTGACCGACAATTCGGCTGGTCCGGTCACGCCGAGCGCATCCAGGCTCGCCTCCGCGAGTCGGCGCAAGGCGTCGAGGTCGACGAACGGCGGGGTATTCGGGGGGCGATCGTCGGTGACGATCGCTCGGACCCTTTCGTCGTCGTTCCGTTCGGCCGTCGGCTCGACGGGCGTCACGGCTCGCTCCCGTGTGCCACTTCGGCCTTGGCGTACGCGTCGACGATGTCCTGCACGATCCGGTGACGGACCACGTCCCGGCTCGACAAGCGCACGAACTCGATGCCGTCGATGTGGCCCAGCACCTTCTCCAGACCGACGAGCCCGCTCCGTCCTCCGCCGACGTCCACCTGGGTGGTGTCGCCGGTGATCACGGCCCTGGACGAGAAACCGATCCGGGTGAGGAACATCTTCATCTGTTCGGTCGTCGTGTTCTGCGCCTCGTCGAGGATGATGAAGCTGCGGTTCAGGGTCCGACCGCGCATGAACGCGAGGGGTGCGACCTCCACGGCATCGCGCTCGAGCAGGCGGGCCAGCCCCTCGGGTTCGCAGAAGTCGGCGAGTGCGTCGTAGAGCGGACGCAGGTAGGGGTCGACCTTGGCCATCAGATCGCCCGGCAGGAAGCCGAGGCGCTCGCCGGCTTCGACGGCCGGACGGCAGAGCACGATCCGATCGACGAGTCTGGCGTTGAGGGCCTGCACCGCGCAGGCGACGGCGAGCCAACTCTTGCCCGTGCCGGCCGGGCCGATCCCGAACGTGATGATGTTGGAGGCGATCGCATCCACGTAGCGCTTCTGGCCCGCCGACTTGGGTCGGACCATCCGACCGCCCGGGGCTCGGAGGACATCGGTCGAGAACACCGCGAAGGGCTCTTCGCCGGATCGGACGATGTCGATCGATCGGGCGACCATCGGCGCATCGAGTCGTCGTCCGGCCTCGACCAGGTCGACCATCGACCGGAACAATCCCGCAACGGTGTCGGCGTCGGCGCCTTCGATGGTGATGACGTTGCCACGTAGACGGATGTCGGTGTCGCCGAACGCGGATTCGATCTGGCGCAGGTAGGCGTCGCCAGGCCCGACGAGTTCGGCCACCTCGTGGGGATCGCCCACCGTCAGTTCGATACGAGACGTACTCACGCGACCCTCAGCGTAGATGTTCGCCGGGACACGAGCAGCACGAGACCGGGCAGATCGGCAACGAGCAGGCTCGACACGCCTGCCGAGACGCGAGGATCGGTCGCACGTCGGGTCCGGCACGGATCCGATGAAAAGTGCAGCCATACCGGTATGCTTTGCAATCCGTTCCGAGGAGGGAACCGACCCGACACATGACCGACCCGACCAGCCCGCCTTCCCCGACGGTCGTAATGTCGCGACGCGACCAGTCAGAGAACCTCATGCGCCACTACGCGACGGTTCTGCGCCGCCGTGGCCGGTGGATCATGCTCGGTGCCATCGTCGGGCTCATCGCCGGGATCGCCTCCACCTTCCTGGCGACCAAGGCCGCACCGACGGCGACGTACTTCAAGGCGACGAACACTTTGGCCGAAGGGACCGCTCCGGGTTCGTCGACGCCGCAGAGCGGATCGGGGAACACCGGCTACTCGCTCAACCAGGCGGTGCTGCTCATCCAATCACAGGCCCTGTTGATGAAAGTGGCCGGCGCGACGCACCTCAGCACCAACCAGGTGGCATCCCAGCTCACCGCTTCGGTGCGCCAAAACGTGAACGCCATCGACGTCACCGCCATCGGGACCGATGCAACCACGACGGTCAAGCTCGCCGACACTGCCGCCGAGACGCTCCGATCCATGGCCCAGGACCAGGCGG
Source organism: Actinomycetota bacterium (assembly GCA_018268545.1). Lineage (GTDB taxonomy): Bacteria > Actinomycetota > Acidimicrobiia > Acidimicrobiales > Iamiaceae > JAFDWI01. Next base: position 3,987 of record JAFDWI010000068.1, on the reverse strand, counting down.
GCAACAGCGCCGAGATGCAGCGCGAACAACTCCAGGCACAACTCGATGCGCGCACCCAACAGCGCCAGCAACTCCTCACCCAGGCCGCCCAGAACCCGCCGAACCGCGCCGACCTGGAGACCCAGATCAACCAGGCGACATCGGACATCACGAACCTGACCCAGCAGATCCAGGCGCTCCCGGCCGGCAGCGGTTTCGTGCTCTCGGTGCTGCAACCGGCGACACCCACCCAGATCAACGCTCACGGCTACAACTACCGCTACCAGCAGAACGTGAACGCGCGTAACCAGCTGGTCAATCCCAGCACCAACAGCTCGGCTGCGCCCGACTTCGACGAGACCGACCTGTCGACGGCCGCGGGCATCTCCAAGAGCCTACGCGTCCTGCTCGGAACGGTCGCCGGGCTCGTCCTCGGACTCATCAGCGCATTCGGGATCGAAGCCTGGGACGACCGGGTACGCCGACGTGACCAGGTCGAGAGCCTCACGAAACTCGGGATCCTCACCGAGATCCCCCGCCTCAGCCGAGAACAGACGCGCGACCACCACGTTGCCGTCGTCGACGAACCCGTCGGGATTCCCGCCGAGCGCTACCGATCCGCCCGGACCGCGATCAACTTCGCGTTCGGAGACCTCACCGATGTCGATCCCGGGACGACGCCGGTCCTCATGGTCACATCGCCCGGTCCCGCCGAAGGCAAGACGACCGCCGTGTCGAATCTCGCCGCGGCGTTCGCGGACGATGGCCGACGGGTGCTCGTCATCGACGGCGACTTCCGACGGCCGGCCGTCCGCCGCTACCTGGGTCCGGTGCCGAACCTGATCGCCCCCGAGGAACCGGCCGAGACCCGCATCGAAGGGGTGTGGTTCCTGCCTGGGCCCCGAGACGTCCCGACACCCGAGTTCGCGGCCGAAGAACTGATCCGTACCACGGGAACCTGGCGGAACGAGTTCGACCTGGTCATCCTCGACACGCCGCCGATCCTGACGACCAACGACGCCGTCGAGCTGCTCCCATCCGCGAGCGCGGTGCTGTTGGTCCTCCGTGCGGGTCAGACCCGGACGAAGGCCGCGGCGCGGGTCGCCGAACTCCTCGAGAACTATCGCGCCCACGTCGTGGGGGTCCTGTTCAACGGCTGTGACCGGACCGAACTCAGCGAGTACTACGGATCGAGCTTCGGCTACGGCTACGGGTACCTCGGTCAGTCGGCGAAGAAGACTGCGTCCACCGACGCCGAGGCGAGCGCGAGCACACCGGATCTGGGCGACGAACCGTCCGAGCCCGAGGCGGGGTCACCGTCGAACGGCGGGCAGTCGGTGCCCGCGCACCAGAGCTGACGTCTCGACCGCAACACCGCGCCCCCGACGCTGCGCGCCCCGCTGATCGCCGCAGCCGCTGCGGGTGTAGTGACCACGAACGTTCCTGGTGACCGCGGTAGAGTCGTACCCCGGCGATGGAGCTCGCCGTCGACCGCCGCAGTTCGGGCTGATGGCTCCTGGTAAATCGACCGTTTCCGGGCTCGCGGCGATCGCGTCGGACCCGGTGCGACCCGACGACAGGTGACCCCGTGCGAGACGACGAACTCCCGATCGACCCCGATCTCGACTTCTGCGACGCGGCGCCACGAGGGGCCGCCGAACCCGGGCCACCCGGCATCGGGCGAACACCACCACCGGGCATCGATGTGCTCCTTGCCGTCGCTGCGGGAGGAGTGCTCGGAACGCTCGCTCGGGCCACGCTCGGTTCGGCCTTTCCCGCGGGATCAGGCCGCGTCCCACTCACCACCTTGAGCATCAACGTCTTCGGCGCGTTCGCGCTCGGTCTGCTCATGGTGGTGCTGGTCGACATCATCGGACCGGCGCCGCGACTGAAGCCGTTCCTCACCACCGGGATCCTCGGCGGGTTCACGACGTTCTCGACCTTCATGGTCGAGACGGACCGTCTGGTGCACAGCGGTCATGCCGCCGCGGCGATCGTCTACGTGGCCGCCTCGATCACGCTCGGGATCGGTGCCGCGTTCGCCGGGATCGGCTGCGGTCATGTCCTGGCGGCCCGCGCAGCGACCCGCACACCACGGGGCAACGGCGGTCGCACCCGATGACGCCGGCAACCTGGATCGTCATCGCCGTCGCCGGTTCGATCGGTGCGCCGGCCCGCTTCCTGCTGGACCGTTTCGTCCAGGGCCACACCCGTGGATCGTTCCCCTGGGGAACGTTCGCCGTCAACATGTCGGGATCATTCATCCTCGGCGTGGTCACCGGGCTCGGCATGCACGGTCACCTCTCGAAGCTCGCCATGAGCGCGTTCGGAACCGGGTTCTGCGGCGCTTTCACGACGTTCTCGACCTTCAGCTTCGAGACGACCCGCCTCATCGAGGTGCGCCGGTGGCGAGCCGCGGCCGGGTTCGTCGGATGCTCCGTGGGGATCGGGCTCACAGCCGCGGCCGTGGGCCTGTACGTCGCGGCGAACATCGGCTGATCGGATCCGACCCGATCCGACGGCGGTCCGGGCAGCGCCGGGGCGTCTCAACCGACGTCGGGATGGGTTGGTGGTTCCGGATACAGGTGCTCGAGCGAACCCGGTTCGATGCGGCACGCTTCGATGAACGCGTCGACGTCGGATTGCTTCAGCCGGATGACCCGCCCGAATCGGTACGCGGCGAGGCCGTCGGTGTCGATGAACCGGTACAACGTGCGCGTCGTCACCCCCATGCGTTTCGCGGCGCCGCCGGTACTCAACCAGCGGATCTCGTCCTCGGCCACACCGCCCACGCTACCTCCGTCACCCCTCGGTCGATCATGGTGATCGGCGCCGACGCCGAGGATACGAACGAACGAACGAACGAACGAACGCACTGCCCGGGCGCTCGGAGGTTTGGGATCGCCGCGAACCGGGCACGGAACCCATCGATGTCGATCTGCCAGGAGACGAGGCGCACCATCCTCGACGAGAACCCACCTGGCGACCTCACCTGCGCGATCGTGCTCGCGGCCGGCGACCTGTCGGTGCATCGAGGCAGCGGCGATCCCGAACAGCGCGCACGCCTTCTCCACGTCGGTCGCGTCCTCGCCGCCGTGGCGACGGTGCCGGGAACCGAGAGGCTGATCAGGATCTCCCACGATGCGCACTCGACGACCTTGGTGACCGAACCCGTGCCCGGCGAGCACCTCAGGGGCAACCAGCCCACCCATCGGTACCGACCCACCTTCATCGGACTCCTCGTGATCCTCGACGGACTCCACACCCACGGCGTCACACACGGACCGATCGACGCGGCCGACGTCTTCGTCGACACCGCCGACAATCCGACCCTGTGCAACTTCGAACACGGGTCGTTGCGCTCCGGTGAATCGGCCGAGGCCTGGGCCGACCGGTGCCGGAGCGATCTGCTCGCCGTCGGCCGGCTGATCGACCAGATCGTGCGCGGCACACGGATCGGATCCCCGACCCGGATCGCCGACCGACTCGAACGACACCGACTCGGACGGATCGCTTCGGCGATCGGTAGCGGTCGGATCCAGAGCACCTCCGACGCGATCGCCGCGCTCGACCACCGAGGCCGGATCCCCGACCCGGCCGGGCGGCGGCATCCTCGTCGAGCCGGTCCGAACCGGAGTCGGTTCACACGCCGGATCACCCGGGTCGCGGTGAGCACCGCGCTCATCGTCACCTCGGGGCTGTTGAGCACGGCCGGCACCTACCGGTGGACCCGCTCGATTCCACCGACCCCGGTCGCTCCGATCACCGGGCCGGACCGTTGACCCCGAGGTCCGACCGACACATCCCGGCGTCCACCGAGCTCATGACCCTTCGGTGATCCAACGGGCCGTCACCGCGTCGAAGCGCTCGGTGCGAGCACCAGGCTCGAGGTCGCCGAGCAACGTCCGGATCGCCGCCGCCGTCCCGAGCGGGTCGTCGGAGACGACCGCGTCGACGATGCCGAGTTCGAGCAGGTCGGCGCTGGTCAGGCGCAGGTGTTCGGCCACT
>JAFDWI010000067.1 GCA_018268545.1 Actinomycetota bacterium | reverse complement strand
CGATCGTGGTCACCCACGGCGGGATCATCTACGCGCTCGAGGCGGCACTGGGTGCCGAGCGGCGCTATCTCCCGAACCTGGGTGCCCGATGGATCGAACTGCGCGGCTCGGGCAGACCCGCCGAGGTCACGCTCGGGGACCGCATCCACCTCTACGACCAGGACGTGGACGCCGGCGAGATCGACTCGACGCCATCGGACGCCGAAGCGGTCTGACCCGCTGGCGGCGGGCCGTTCGCATCAGGCGTGTGCCGGTCACATCGTTCGGTCAACGGCGCCTCGGCCAGCACCTGCGCGGGCAGGGACGCGTCGCAGACCACGCACCGCCCGTAGGATCCCTCGTCCAGTCGACGCAACGTACGGTCGACCGCGAGCAGATCAGCTTCGATCGAATCGAGAAGGGGTGGGGCCACCGCGGGCACGTCGTCGGGCACGGACCACAAGCGTAGCCAGCACCGCACAACCGGCAGCCAGGATGCCGGCGAGGATCCAGCCGTCGCCCGACGCGCCGTCCACCGGTCGCTCCGTGGCAACCGGATGCACCGGGGATGCCTTTGCGCGCGCAATGGTCGTCGTGGTCGGGGGACGTGGTTCGGGCAGCACATCACCGGTTCCGGGGGTGTCCGGGCCTGCGGCGAACGCCGCGTCGAGGTGTGCCCTCGCGAACGCAACCGGGTCCGGCGAGTCGATCACGATCGTCGCCAGCGTGCGTCCTTGCCGTGTCGCCGCCGCGACGAGGCTGTGTCCGGACCGGTCGGTGTAGCCGGTCTTCACCCCGATCGCTCCCGGGTAGATGCTGAGGAAGGCGTTGTGGGTGTAGACGACGTGCGGTCGACCGTCGCCGCCGGTGAAGTGGTACGAACGCATCTGGACGATCGCCGCGAGCGACGGGATCGACAGGAATTCCCGGGTGACGATCGCCAGGTCTCGCGCGCTGATCAGGTTGCCACCGTCGACACCCTCGGTCCCGTCCAGCCCGCTCGGATCGCGGATCACGGGCGAGTCCGCAAGTTGCAGCTTCGCCATCTCTGCCTTTGCCGCCTTGTCGTAGCCGGCGAACGTTCCGTGACCGGCCGCGAGCGCCAGCGCCATCGCCGTGTCGTTGAGCGACGCGATCAACATCGCGTGCATCAGGTCGTCGGCCCGCCAACGCGTTCCCGGGGCCATCGACAACTTGAGCGGCGGTGTGTCGGCGATGCGCTGGGTGATCGGCACTTCGGCGTCCATCGACAGGTTCGCCTGCGCGACCAGCGCAGTCAGCAACTTGATGGTGCTCGCGACCGGAACCGGGGTTCGGTCGTTCTCGGCGTCGATGACCCGACCCGTGGTCACATCGAAGGTGATCGATGCTCGGGCGGCCGGGTCGGCCACCGCCGTCCGGGTCGGCAGGCCTGCCACAACCGTGGCCGTGACGAGCACCGCGGCCACCGCGACGCGACAGGTTCGACGAACGATCACGCCGACCAGTATCTCCGATACCGGGGGCGGTCAGGCGATACGGGTCTCCAGGTCGACCAGGTGAAGGTCGGGAACGACCTCCTGCATCACGTCGACGATCCACGGATGACACGTGAACACGATGACCTGGCGGTTCGCAGCGACATCGGCCAACACCCGGGTGGTGGTCTCGGCGCGCTCCGGATCGAAGTTCACCATGATGTCGTCGAGCAGCAACGGCAACGACTGGTGGTGCTGCTCTGCGAGCGCGATGCGAAGGCAGAGATAGACCTGTTCGACCGTCCCCCGACTCAACCCCCGGGGCTCGTGCGGACGTCCCTTCGCGTCGATCACGGTGAGCCGCGGGGTCGAGTCCTCGGCCGGATCGAGCCGGATCGTCGTGTACCGGCCCTCGGTGATCGTCACGAGGTGGGTTTCCGCACGTTGCAGCACCGCCGGTTGCCGCTCATCCAGGTAGCGCTCCAGTGTCCGGTCGATCAGGCCGGCGGCGAGGTGCAGCACCGTCCAGGACCGAAGTGCGCGAGCAAGGCGTTCGATGAGTTCCTCGCGAGCCAGTGCGAGGGTCGGCAGATCGGCCGACGACTCGATCGCCAGCACTTCGCTCTCGATCGCGCCGACCTCACGGAGGACCTCGTCGCGTTCGGCAGCTGTCGTCCGGGCCGCGTCGATCGCGGCGGCGCGGTCGGCCGCCCAGACGTCCGGGGTCCGTTGTGCGAGCGCGTCGCGATCGGACTCGGCCTGGGCACCGGCCTCGGTCGCGAGGCGCCGTTCGAAGTCGGCGATCGTGCGCCCGAGGACCTCGCGTCGGTCGCGATCGGCGAGGCGCTTCCGCATCTGGGCTTCGTCGTCCACGCCGGCCGCCGCGAAGGTCGCCGACAGGTCTGCGCTCGCCTGCGCCGCTGCCCGCTCGGCACGGTCGAGTTCGGAACGGTAGACGTCCGCCTGGTCTCGGACCCGACCGACATCACGTTCGGTCTCGGCCGCCTGTTGCACGAGTTCGGCGATCGCCGCGACGACCGCCTGCAGTTCCCCGATCGTCGAATCGGCCCGCGGTGGCGTCACCGAGACCGGCACCTGCCCGGCATGCGAGCCGCTCGGGTCCGCGGAGAGCGACGCCGTCTGTGCCCGGTTGGCGAGTTCGATCACCGACTTGGGCGCTTCCTCGAGCGCCGAGTGCAGGTCGGCGAGACGACGATCCGCGGTACGGATCTGATCGGCGAGCGCCCGTGCCGAGTCGAGATGGGTCAGCCACTCGTCGACCCCCTCGGGGCGCAGAACCGGGGGAAGCTGATGCTCGGTCAGCCACTGCTGCCACGCTTCGAGGGCCCGCTCGTACGCGCGGGTCAGCTCCGCGAGGTGTTCCTTCTTGGAACGCATCGCCGCCTCGGCGGTCGACAACCGCGCATCCGCGGCGACCAACGACGTCAGCGCACCCGACTGGCGATCCCGTTCGGCTTTCGCGGCGGCGACCTGGCCGATGTCGGGGATCCCCGCGAATCCGAGGATCTGGGCGGTGTCCATGCACTTTCGCTCGATGATGTCGACCTTCGCGGCGAGCTCGCGTCGCGTGCCCTCGTCGAGTCGGGCAGCCGCCGAGGGGGCGACGGCCAGCGAGACGCCCCCGACCGCGAGCGCCGCCACACCGATGATCACCCCCGCGATCGGTCCGGCGACGACACCGGCGATCACCGCTCCGACGAGCAGGACCCCGGCGACACCCAGGAGCAGCACCCGCGGTTCGATCGACGGGCGTCCTGCGCTGCCCGCTTCGTCACCCGTCGAGCGTGCCGTCCCTTCGGCAGCGGCAAGGTCCCGACGGTGTTCCTCGAGTTCCTTCAGGTCGACCGACAGGCGGTCGAGCAGCATCGCCTCGCGGGCCGCCCGGTCCGATTCGATCCGCAGCGACTGCGCGGAGAGATCCCCCGGGACGGTCTCCATTGCCTCGGAGGCGGTCGCGACCGCGGCTTTCGCCTCGATGACCTCCTTGGACTGCATCTGGACGTCGTCAGCGGCTCGACGGCGGGCGGTTGCCTTCTCGTCGAACGCGTTGCGGGTCACGCGGATGTGATCCCGGGCTGCGACGACCTTGCCGATCCGGGCGAGTTCACCCGCATCACGAACCCCGACCGCGTCGAGTTCGGCGATCATCCGTCGCTTCAACTCGGACAGTTCCTCGGTGCGGGCTCGCGCCTCTTCTTCCTGTTGCGCCCACCCGCTCAGCCGATGCTGGAGTGCTGCAAGGTCCGGCTGCAACGCGGCGAGATCGGGGAGGTGCCCACTCTCGAGCACGTCGAGTTGGGCAACGGCCCGGGCGAGATCCTCGGTCCGGGTGGCGACGTCGGCCGATGTGGCCTCGACGGACGCGAGCACCCGGGTGAGTTGTTCGCTCGCGTCGGCGGGAATCGCCGTCGCACGGGTTCCCATCTGTCGGAGTTCCGCGTGGGCGTCCGCTGCCTCCAGATAGGTCGGCCAGAGTTCGATGAGGCGATCCGCGCGTTGGACCTGCGCATTGGCCCGACGTTCGTCGTCGGCGAGTTGTGCAGCGCGCGCCCGCTTGTTGTCGAGCACCTCACGGCGTTCACCGAGATCGCGCGCTGCCCGTTGCGCTTCGCCGAGGCGCTCCTCGACCGCACGGAGTTCCTCGCGGATCGCCGCAACTTCGGTCGATTGGGCACGTGTCCGGTGGATCTCTCCCGCTCGCTCCCGCAGGTCGTTACGCGCCTGGGTCGCGAGCCGCCCGGCGCCGGTGACACCTGCGGACAACAGGTGATCCTGGAGGTCACCGTCGGTGAGTGCGACGAGGTCGTTCAGTTCGT
>JAFDWI010000066.1 GCA_018268545.1 Actinomycetota bacterium | reverse complement strand
GTTGTGCCTGCAGGAAACCAAACTGTCCGACGATGCGTTCCCGCGGGAGTTGTTCGAATCCCGCGGGTACGCATCGGTCCACCACGGACAGGGTCGTTGGAACGGTGTCGCCATTGCGTCGCGGGTGGGCCTCGAAGACCCGGTGTCGGGATTCGGTGACGAAGCGCCGCCGGATCCCGATGCGCGTCTGGTCTGGGCGACCTGTGGTGGCATCCGCATCGCAAGTGCGTACGTCCCCAACGGGCGCGCCCTCGACGACGACCACTATCGGTACAAACTCGACTGGCTTGCGCGACTGCGGGCCGTCCTCGAGACACGGTACGCTCCGAGTGATCCGCTGGTGATCGCCGGAGACTGGAACATCGCTCCCGATGATCGAGATGTCTGGGACCCCTCCCAGTTCGACGGCGCGACGCACACCAGCGATCCTGAGCGTGAAGCGCTGCGTGCCATTCAAGCGTGGGGGCTCGACGATGCCTTCCGCCGACAGCACGACGAAGCAGGCATCTATTCCTGGTGGGATTACCGGGGAGGGAGCTTCCACCGACGCCACGGCATGCGGATCGACCTCGTCGAGGTCACGAAGCCTGTCGCCGACCGTGTCGACTACGCGGTCATCGACCGCGATGCTCGCAAGGGCGAGCGACCCTCGGACCACGCACCGGTGATCATCGACCTGGCTGAGGTCTGAGTGCTCGTTTCGCTCAGCGGGCACCAACTGCTCGTCTTCTGGGTGCAGTTCGCGTCACTGGTCGCTCTGGGGCGCGTTCTCGGTCTCGCGCTGCGCAAGATCGGCCAACCCAGCGTCATCGGCGAACTCGCAGCGGGGCTGATCCTCGGCCCGTCGGTCTTCGGCCAGTTGTGGCCCGCGGGGTTCCACTGGTTCCTCCCGGACGATCACATGCAGGGTGCGGCGATCGTCGCGGTGAGCTGGGTCGGCGCAGCACTGTTGTTGGTCGTGACCGGGTTCGAGACGGACCTTGCGCTGATCGCCCGATTCCGCCGGGCGACCTCGGCGGTCGCAGTGGGAAGCCTCGTCGTGCCGTTCATCGGTGGCCTGGCCGTCGGCTACCTGCTCCCGGAGAGTTTTCACGCAGACCGCTCGCCGAAGGTGGTCTTCGTCCTGTTCATCGCGACCGCGTTGAGCATCTCGTCGTTGCCGGTCGTCGCGAAGATCCTCGGGGAGATGCGGCTGCTCCGCCGCAACTTCGGTCAGATCAACCTCGCGGCCGGGATGGTGAACGATGCGCTCGGGTGGCTGTTGCTCGGGATCATCTCGGGCCTGGCGGCGTCCGGGTCGATCTCGCTGTCCAGCGTCGCGAAGACGGTCGGTGGCATGGCCGTCTTCCTGCTGGGGGCCTTCTTCGTCGGCCGACCGGTGGTCGACGCGTTGTTGCGTCGCACCCGACGGTCGGGGTCGGGGAGTGACGGTGGGTTGATGGTGTCGATGCTGACGATGTTGGCGTTCTGCGTTTTCGGCCAGGCGATGGGGATCGAGGCGGTCCTCGGCGCATTCGTCGCCGGCATCCTGCTCGGGCAGTCTCGTTTCCAGCACGAAGGTGTGCGCGAACGCATCGAGGGTCTGACGATGTCGCTGTTCGCGCCGCTGTTCTTCGCGACGGCCGGATTGCGCGTCGATCTCAGTCTGTTGCGCGACCCGGTCGTGCTCGGTTGGGCGTTGGTCGTGATCGCCGTCGCGAGCGTCGCGAAGTTCGGCGGCGCCTACCTCGGGGCGCGGTTCGCCCGCTTGAGCAGCCGTGAGAGTCTGGCGCTCGGGGCGGGACTGAATGCGCGCGGCGCGATGGAGGTGATCATCGCGACGGTCGGCCTCGGGATGGGCGTGCTCAACGATGCGTCGTACACGATCATCGTGCTCATGGCGATGGTGACCTCGATGGCCGCCCCACCGACCCTGCGTCTCGCGGTCCGTGACTTCACGGGTTCGGATGAGGAGAAGGCCCGTCTGGACCAGGAAGAGAAGCTGTCGACGAACCTGATCGTCAAGAACCGTCGGCTCCTGCTGCCGAGTCGGGGTCTGCCGAACTCGATCGTCGCCGCGCAGATCCTGCACCTCGCGTGGCCGACCGATGCGCCGGTGACCGTGTTGTCGGTGGGATCGGATCCGGTCGACATGCAAGCGGTGCTGAACGTGTTCGACGGCCGCGACCACGAGGTGCGCCAGGTCCCGGATCGGGACGCCGTCGCGGCGATCCTCGATGAGTCGAAGCTCGGTTTCGGCGCGATCGGCCTCGGCGTGATGGACACACCCAAGCCCGGGCAGCTTCTGTCGGCGGTCGCCGATGACGTGGTTGCCCGTTCGAGGCTGCCGATGGTGGTCGTCCGCCGTGCACGCCACCTCGAGACACCGCTGCCCGGTTTCTTCACCCGTTGCGTCGTGCCGGTGTCCGGGTCGCGGTCTTCGCGGGCCGCCCAGGAGATCGCGGGGAACCTCAGCGCTCGACTCGGCACCGAGTTGTTGCTCACCCACGTGATCACGCGTGGCGACGCCGGCGACGCGGACCGACCGGGGGTCTCGATGTTGGTCGCTGCGCAGACCTACGTTGGTGAGCTCGGCGCCACGTCCCGGACGATGCTTCGCCACGGCAGGTCCGTCACCGATGAGCTGCTGGGGCTGGTCCGATCCGAGGAGGCGGACCTCGTCGTCGTCGGTGCGAGCCCGAGGAGTCTCGAGGAGCGGGTGTACCTGGGGCACATGATCGAGGAACTCCTCGCTCGTTGCGACGCGACGATCGTGGTCGTGACCGTTCCCGATTCTGACGTGACCGGCGAGTTGCCCAAGGTTCAGGGCACGTAGTCGGGTATGGCCCGTGCCTGCGCGTCGAGCTCGTTTCGAAGCCCGTCCAGCAGCACCCGTTCGACCTGTACGCCCACGAGGGGCGCCCGGACGTGGAGTTCGGTCGCGACGGTCCGGGTCGAGGTGTCACCGTCGGCCGCTTCGACACGGTAGCGGCCCTGGCAGCGCATGCGGTCCGCGTAGTGGTCGGGAAGGATGCGGAACGTCACGCGACCGCTCGAGAGTTCGTGCTCGGTCGATTGGATCCAGGTGAGGCGTGTCGGGTCGAGGATCGCGCGTGCGGCCGCGTTCAGCTCACCGGTGAATGCGAACCGGATGTCGAGGCGGACACGGTCGCCTCGGGCACGGTGGTCGACGAGTTCGATCGCCGCGATGGCTTCGGAGCTCGGGCGATTCAGGTAGAAG
>JAFDWI010000065.1 GCA_018268545.1 Actinomycetota bacterium | reverse complement strand
GGTCGTCTGGGACGCGATCGGCACCACGGTTCGGGTCGCGGTCACCGATGCACGCGACCTCGAGCCGGCCGAGGCCGCCGTGCGGGCCGTCGTCGATGAACTCGATGCGACGTGCAGCCGCTTCCGAACCGATGCCGAGGTCGCGGCAATCAGCCGTTCCGGGGGGAGACCGGTCGTGGTCTCGCCGATGCTGTACGACGCGATCGCTGTGGCCGTCCGTGCCGCGCGGCTCACCGGTGGCGCAGTCGACCCGACCGGCGGTGCGCGCATCCGGGCTCTCGGCTACGACCGGGACTTCTCGCTGCTCACCCACGACGCTGCCGACACGGCGCCCGGCGAGACGAAAGAGATCGCCGCATTTCCCGGATGGCGACTCGTCGCCCTCGACTCCGCCGCTCCTTCGGTGACGGTCCCCGCCGGACTGGAACTCGACCTCGGTGCCACCGCGAAGGGCTGGGGAGCGGATGTCGCCGCTGCCGCTGCCACGAAGGCAACCGACGGCGGCTCGGTGTTGGTCTCCCTCGGCGGCGACATCGCGGTGTCCGGTCCGGCCCCGGACGGCGGATGGACGATCCGCATCGCCGAAGACAGCAACGACGATCCGGACAGCGACGGGCCGACGGTGACCATCCGAGCCGGTGGTGTGGCCACCTCGAGCACCACCGTCCGCTGCTGGACCCACGCTGGAGTCGCCCGCCACCACATTCTCGATCCCCGCGACGGCCACCCGGTGGTCGGACCGTGGCGCACCGTGACCGTCGCCGCGGCGAGTTGCGTCGAAGCGAACATCGCTTCGACCGCGGCCATCGTCCAAGGCGAGGCTGCACCGATGTTTCTCGAGGGCAACGGTCTCGCCGGGCGCCTCGTGCACAACGACGGAACCGTGACCCGGGTCGGTGGTTGGCCGCCCGAGGATTCCGAGGGCGAGGTCAAATGACCACCGACGTGCTCGCCTCATCGACGCTGCCGTGGTTCGTCGCCCGTTCGACCGGCGTGGTCAGCCTCGCGTTGCTCACCGCGGCGACGACGCTCGGCATCTTGTCGGTGAAACGGTGGACGCCCACCCGTTCGACGCCGAGGTTCGTCACCCCGGCATTCCACCGCAACGTGTCGTTGCTCGCGACCGCCTTCATCGTGATCCACGTCGTCACCGTCGTGCTCGACGGGTATGCACCGATCGGTTGGGTGGCCACGGTCGTGCCCTTCACGTCGTCGTATCGAACCGTGTGGCTCGGCCTCGGTGCGATCGCGTTCGACCTGTTGCTCGCCGTGCTGCTCACGAGCGCCTTCCGGAACCGGCTCGGATTCAAGGCCTGGAAGGCCGTGCACTTCGCGGCGTATGCCTCCTGGCCCGTCGCGGTCGCCCACAGCCTCGGAACCGGAACCGACGGGGGTGAGGGTTGGATGGCACTCGCGATCGTCATCGCTTCGGCGCTTCTCGCGGGGTTGACGAGCTGGCGCTTCACCGCTCGCCAGAACGCGGTCCGGCCCGGTTTGGTGCAGCGGCGATGACCACCCTCGACCTCGCCCGCGATGCCGCCGATCGAACCGGTGCCCCGATGCCCGGCCCGGCCCCTTCGATCTTGCCGCGCCTCCTGGTCACCGGCCCGGGTGACGCCACGCACCTCGACGTGCACCGATCCCGCTTCGGGCCGATGCCGACGGGCTTCGATCCGAAGCGCATGTTGGACGAGCTCGAACGATCCGGGCTGACCGGCCGTGGCGGCGCCGCGTTTCCGACCGCGGTCAAGACAGCGGCGGTTGCACGTCGTCGCGGTGGAAGATCCGTCGTCGTGGTCAACATTGTCGAAGGTGAACCGGCGAGCAGCAAGGACCACCACCTCGCGGTCACCGCCCCGCACCTCGTCATCGACGGTGCCGAAGTGCTGGCGTCGATCGTCGGAGCCTCGGAGATCCACCTGTGCGTCGACCGGAACGACTGGCCCGCGTACGGCGCACTCGACCGAGCCGTGCGGGAGCGTGCCGCGCAAGACCGGATCTCGATCTGGGGCGCGCCTTCGCACTATGTCGCCGGTGAGGCCTCGGCGTTGAGCCGCTGGATCGGCGGAGGCGAGGCACGCCCGGTGTGGAACACCCGTCCGGACCAGGCCGGCGTGTCGGGGCGTCCCACCCTCGTCCAGAACGCGGAGACCGTCGCCAATGTCGCGCTCGTCGCCCGCCACGGCGCGGCGTGGTTCCGTTCGGCGGGCACGCCGGATGAACCCGGTTCGATGCTCGTCACGATCAGCGGCGATGTCGGCGCACCAGGAGTCCTCGAGATCGAACGTGGCACGTCGTTGCGTGCGGTACTCGACGCCGCCCGTGTCTCGTCGATGCCACGTGGGTTGTTGGTCGGCGGTTACGGAGGATCATGGATCCACGGCGATCACATCGCATCGCTCTCGATGTCGAACGCGTCGCTCGCCGGTGTGGGTGCATCGGTCGGCACCGGGGTCATCGTCGTCGTCGGGGAGGACCACTGTCCGCTCGCCGAGACGGTACGGCTCGCGCACTGGTTGGCCGGCGAATCCGCCGGGCAATGCGGACCGTGCGTGTTCGGACTCCCCGCGATCGCCGAGCTGCTCGAACGACTGATCGAAGACCGTGCACCTTCTCGGGCAGCCGAACGCCTCGAGCGATGGCTGGACGAGGTCGACGGGCGCGGCGCGTGCGCGCACCCGGACCTCAGCGCGCGCATGATCCGTTCCGCACTTCGCTCGTTCGCCGACGACTACGCCGACCATCGGGCGGGGAGGCCGTGTCGCCAGGCCCACGCCGAGGCGCTCATCCGATGCCCGGACACCGAAGGTGGGCCGTGGACATGACGACACACGAGATCGTGATCGATCCGATCGCCTGTGATGGTGCCGGCATCTGTGCCGAGCTCCTCCCCGCGCATATTCACCTGGACGACTGGGGGTTTCCGATCGTGCATGATCCGATCGTCACCGGAGCCGACCAGCAAGATGCGGATCGTGCCCGCCGGGCGTGCCCCAAGCTCGCGATATCACTCCAGCGACGACCCGGATAGCCTCGGGCATGCCCGACGAGTCTGGAGCGTCGCGATGAAGTTGTTGCTCGTCGAAGACGACCTGGCGATCGGCGGACCACTTCGCTCCGGTCTGGCGACGCGCGGACACGAGGTCGAATGGGTGACCACCGGGCGCGCCGCGCTCGACGACGAATCCGACAGGTTCGTCCTGTTGGACCTCGGTTTGCCCGACATCGATGGTGTCGAGGTCTGCAAGGAGCTGCGGCGTCGGAACGCGAAGCGGCCGATCATCGTGCTCACCGCACGTGGCGAAGAGGACGATCGGGTCCTCGGCCTCGACGCGGGCGCCGACGACTATGTGGTCAAACCGTTCGGTTTTCGTGAACTCGATGCCCGTATCCGAGCGCTGGAGCGACGAAGCGCGGGCGATTCTGTTGCGACCGACTCGTCGACGTTGACCGAAGGGACACTCGTCGTGGACCGTGACGCCCACCGCGTGACCATCGACGGAGCCGACGTCGCATTGACGCCGAAGGAGTTCGATCTGTTGGCCCTGCTCGTCGAGAATGCGGGGACGGTGATGAATCGCCAGGTCGTCTTCGACACGGTCTGGAACCAGCACGGCTATGCACCGACCAAGACGCTCGACGTGCACCTGGCGGTGCTGCGGCGGAAGCTCGGGCACCCCGAATGGATCGAGACGATCCGCAATGTCGGCATCCGATTCCGGCAGGCGGGTTGACGATGCGTCGACGCTTGGTCGCTTCGTACCTGGTCATCGCGGTCTTCGTGCTGGTATCGCTCGAAGTCCCGCTCGGCATCGTCGCCGCGAACCGTGAACGGGACAGCGTCCGGTCGGTTGCCGAACGCGATGCGGCGATCCTTTCTGCGATCGCACTGCGCGACTTCCACGCCGACGATCACGGAGCGTCGAAGGTCGACCTCGCTGAGCTCGTCAGACGTTACGAGTCCGGAACCGGGGCCGCGGGGGTGGTGGTCGATCGATCCGGCTCG
>JAFDWI010000064.1 GCA_018268545.1 Actinomycetota bacterium | reverse complement strand
GGTTCCTGATCGGCTTCTGGTTCCAGGACGAAGCGAACGCTTCGGCGGGAAAGAAGGCGTTCATCACGAACCGGGTCGGTGACTGGGGTTTCCTGGTCGCGATGTTCTTCGCCTTCGCGGCGTTCGGGACGTTGAACTACACCCAGATGTTCTCGCACACGAGCCCGGTCGCTGCCACGACGATGTCGGCGATCGTGCTGTTCCTGTTCCTCGGCGCCGTGGGCAAGTCGGCGCAGTTGCCGCTGTACCTGTGGCTGCCCGACGCGATGGCGGGTCCGACCCCCGTTTCGGCGCTCATGCACGCGGCGACCATGGTGACCGCCGGTGTGTACCTGATGGTCCGGGTCAATCCGTTCATCGCGGCAGCCGATCCCTGGGTCGGCACGACGATCGCCTTCGTCGGCGGGATCACCGCGTTGTTCGCCGCGACCGCCGCGATCGCCCAGACCGACATCAAGAAGGTCCTCGCGTACTCGACGGTGTCGCAGTTGGGCTACATGGTGATGGCGGTCGGTTCCGGTGCGTACGTCGCCGGGATCTTCCACATGGTCACCCACGCGTTCTTCAAGGCGTTGCTGTTCCTCGGCGCCGGTGCGGTCATCAAGGGGATGAACAACGAACAGGACATGAACTGGTACGGGAAACTCTGGAAGTTCTTCCCGATCACCGGCATCACGTTCGTCATCGCCTGGCTCGCCATCGCCGGGGTCCCGCCGTTCGCCGGCTTCTGGTCCAAGGGCGACATCCTGGGGATGGCCTGGCACAAGTCGCACGTGTTGTGGGCGATCGGGGCGTTCACCGCGTTGTTGACCGCCTATTACATGACCCGCGAGGTCGTGCTCACGTTCTTCGGTGAACGCCGTTGGACCGAACTCGCCGACGGCGGCGCGGACGCCGACGCGAACGGTGGCCACGGACACGACGATCACCCGACCGTCGACGCGAACGGCAATCCGCTCCCGGTCGGTCCGGGGGCACCCCACCACGTCGAACACGGCGCTCCCGTCCGCCCCACCGAGGCGCCGTGGATCATGACGATCCCGCTCGTCGTGCTCGCCGTCGGGGCCGTGGTGCTCGGTGCGATCAACCTGCCCTTCGGATCGGCCGACTACCTCGCTCGTTGGTTGGAACCCTCGGTGCACGTCGGTGAATCGACCTGGCACATCCCGTCGGGACTCGAATGGGGCCTCGAGGGCGTGACGGTCCTGCTCACCTTGGTCGGCCTCGGTCTGGGTTTCGTGGTGTACCAGCGGGTCCGGTCCCGCGAGGCGCAGTTGCGCTACGAGCCCAAGGTGCTGGCGAACGTCTGGTACTACGACATCGCGGTCTCGGCGTTCATGGGGGGCCCGGTGCGCCGGGTTTCGGAGTGGCTCGGGACGACCTTCGAACGGGTCGTGCTCGACGGGGCCGTGAACGGGGTGGCGCGCCTGGTGACCGTCGGTGCGAACGAGACCCGTCGCCTCCAGACCGGCAAGGTCCGGAACTACGCGCTCGGTCTGACCGCCGGTGCCGCACTGTTGTTGCTCTTCGTCCTCTACCGGGCTTCCTTCTAGATGATTTCCGCTACCGAAACCGTCCATTTCCCGATTCTCACGGCGCTGGTCCTGCTGCCGGCGATCGGCGCGGCCGTGGTCGCGTTGATCCCGTCGCGCCGCGGTGACGTCGCGCGCACCGTCGGGGCCGTCTTCGCCCTCGGGACGCTCGCCCTCACCGCGTTCCTGATCATCAACTTCCAGATCCATCCGCACTTCGCGCCCGGCGGCGCGATCGCGCTCGACCACTCGAATGGGTTCCAGTTCGTCGACCGTGTGGTCTGGCTCAAGCAGTGGGGGATCGCCTGGCACCTGGGCGTCGACGGGATCTCACTCTGGCTCGTCGCCCTGACCGCCCTGCTCGTGCCCATCGCGATCATCGGTGCGACGCCGAGCGAGGACCCCAAGTCGTTCGTCGGTTGGATGCTGCTCCTCGAGTTCGGTTGTCTCGGCGGATTCCTCGCGCTCGACCTGTTCATGTTCTTCGTGATGTTCGAACTGGTGCTCGCGCCGATGTACTTCCTGATCGTCGGTTGGGGCGGCCCCGGCCGACGGCCCGCGGCCAACAAGTTCTTCCTCTACACGATGTTCGGCTCGGCGTTCATGCTCGTCGCGATGATCGTGTTGGTCGTCCTGAACGCGCATCACACGGGGACCACCACCTTCGATCTCGTCGCATTGGCGAACACGCCGGGGCTCGCCCGCAGTACCGGTCGCTGGTTGTTCCTCGGCTTTGCGATCGCGTTCGCCGTGAAGACCCCGCTGGTGCCGTTCCACACCTGGTTGCCCGACACCTACACCGAGGCTCCGACGGGCGGATCGATGATCGTCGCCGGGGTCATGGCCAAACTCGGTGCGTACGGGTTCCTCCGCTACGGCGTGTACCTGTTCCCCGAGGCGTCGCAGTTCTTCGGTCCGCTTCTCGTCACGCTCGGCGTGGTGGGGATCCTGTACGGAGCCGTGTTGGCCGCCGTACAGAAAGACCTCAAACGGGTCGTCGCCTATTCGTCGGTGGCCCACCTCGGGTTCATCGCCCTGGGCGTGTTCGCGATCACCCGGATCTCGATCACGGGTGCGGTGATCCAGATGGTGAACCACGGCATCGTGATCGCCGGACTGTTCCTGTTGGTGTGGTTCATCGAGAAGCGCCGGGGCACCCGTCTGTTCGCCGGGTTGGGTGGCATCCAGAAGAAGGCACCGATCCTGGCGGCGCTGTTCATCTTCGTGACGTTCGCGTCGATCGGTCTGCCCGGTCTGAACGGTTTCGTCGGTGAGTTCCTCATCATGATCGGATCGTTCGCGACCCGTCGCTGGTGGGCCGTCGTCGCGGCGAGCGGGGTGATCCTCGCTGCGGTGTATCTGTTGTGGGCCTTCCAGCAGACGTTCCACGGCACCCCCGACCCGGAAACCGCGGTCGAGAAAGACCTGCGCTGGTCCGAGATCGGCATCCTGATCCCGCTCGTTGCGGTGATCCTGTTCATCGGCCTGTACCCGAAGCCGGTCCTGGAGCGCATCGATCCGAGCGCCCGGCGCCTCGAGCGGCACTACCAACTTCGTACCGAGCCACGCACGCCAGAGACCGGTGAGGTCTCGATCCGGCGTCCGGGTGCCCCGACCGACACGAAAACCGAGGTGCACCGATGAACGCGCTCGCGGCGCTCGTCGCACAACCGAAGCCGGTCAAGATCGTGCTCCCGACCGTGAACTGGGCGGCGCTCGCACCGGTGCTGATCCTCATCGCGGGCGCGATCGTGTTGCTCGTGGCCGGGTCGCTCCTGCGGGGCCCGAAGGCACGGATGTTCTACGGCCCGTACTCGGCGCTCGTCGCACTCGCCGCCGGGCTCGCCACGATCCCCCAGTGGCATCGGGTCCAACACCACGGTGCGTTCACGACCGTTGCCGGGATGTTCGGGATCGACGGGTTCTCGCTGTTCGCGACGGCGACGATCTGTGCGGCACTGTTCCTGGCGGTTCTGTTCATCGACGGATATCTGGTCCGCGAAGATCTGGTCGGGATCGAACCGTTCGTGTTGTTGTTGACGTCCGCGTCCGGTGCGGTGGTGATGGCCTCGGCGAACGACCTGATCACGATGTTCGTCGGTCTGGAGATCATGTCGATCTCGGTGTACGTGCTGGCCGGGATCCACGTGCGGCGTGCCCGTTCGGGTGAAGCGGCGCTGAAGTACTTCATCCTCGGCGGGTTGTCGTCTGCGTTCTTCCTGTACGGGATCGCCCTCGTCTACGGCGCGACCGGTTCGACCCACATGGCGGCCATCGCCGACTACCTGGCCCAGCATGCGTTCTCCAACGACCTGTTGCTGTTGACCGGCATGATGCTGATGATCGTCGGTTTCGGGTTCAAGGTGTCGGCGGTGCCGTTCCACCAGTGGGCCCCGGACGTGTACCAGGGGTCACCGACGCCGGTTTCCGGTTTCATGGCCTCGGTGGTGAAGGTCGGCGGTTTCGTCGGTTTCGTCCGGGTGTTCATGACGACGTTCGGGAACTTCCAACTGGACTGGCAGCCGGTGATCTACGCGATCGCGATCGCGACGTTGGTCGTCGGTTCGGTGCTGGCGTTGGCACAGACCGACGTGAAACGTCTGCTCGCGTACTCGTCGATCAATCACGCCGGGTTCATCCTCGTCGCCTTCGAACAGGCAACGCCCGCGGGAACCGAATCGGTGCTGTTCTACCTGGCGGCGTACAGCTTCATGGTGTTGGGCAGTTTCGGGGTCGTGAGCCTGTTGAGCCGCCGAGGAGACGGGCACACCTCACTGGCCGATTTCGCCGGGATCGCCCGCAAGGAGCCGGCGCTGGCGTTCCTGTTGACGGTCTTCCTGCTCGCGCAGGCCGGTGTGCCCTTCACGGTCGGTTTCGTCGCCAAGTTCGAGGTGCTCATGGCTGCCGTGGACGGCGGTTCGTGGCCGCTCGCGCTGGTGGCCATGATCACCGCGGTGATCGCCGCGTTCCTGTACCTGAAGGTGATCATCGTCATGTACGGCGGAGAGCTCTCCGAACGTGCCGCGGCGCTGCCGCGGGTCGTGGTCCCGTGGGGAGCGAAGTTGGGGCTGGCGCTGGCGTTCGTGCTGGTTGTCGGCCTCGGGGTCGCTCCGGGTCCGATGACGAACCTCGCCGAGCACGCGACCCCGCACCTGATCGCACTCGGGAAGTAGCGGCGACGGGTCGGTC
>JAFDWI010000063.1 GCA_018268545.1 Actinomycetota bacterium | reverse complement strand
GACCTCGTCGCCGGCTCGTGCCTCGGGGCGAGCCCGGCCGATGACGACACCGTCGACCTCGAGCGGCTCACGGTCGGAACTCTCGGATCGGTTGGTGTCGAAATCGACCCGTCGGAGGACCGCCCGAACCCGGGCGATCAGCTCGCGGGGTGAGAACGGCTTGATCAGGTAGTCGTCCGCGCCCGCCTCCAGACCGACGACCCGGTCGATCTCGTCGTCACGTGCGGTGACCATGACCACGGGCACGAAACTCGTCGATCGCAACCGCCGACACACGTCCAGCCCGTCGATGGCGCCTGCGAGGCCGAGATCGAGCACCACGGCGCGCGGCGAGCGCTCCTCGATGAGCTCCAGGCCACGCTCACCCGTGTTGGTCGCGTACACGGCGAACCCTTCGCGCCGAAGGTACAACTCGATCAGATCCGCGATCGCGGGATCGTCTTCGATCACAACGATCGATCCGGCTTCGGTCATCGTCCTGCATCTTTCCATGCGCGCCGACGCGCCTTGGTGGCTCGGCCCTCGAGGACCGAGCCACTCGGGCGCCGGAAGGGGCCGATCAGTGCTTCTTGGCGAGATCCGTCCGGATCGCCTTCAGGTCCGCGCGGATCGCCTTCGCGTCTGCAGCGGCTGCCTTCTCCTGGGTCCGAGCGTGCGCCAACGTCGCCTTGGCCGAACCGTCGTTCACCTGGGCAGGCGTGATCGGCAGCAGCTCGGCGACGACCCCGTCGACCTGGTGCTGCGCGTCCGCGAGGTGCGCCTTCGCGTCGGCGAACTTGGCCTTCGCGTCGGCGATCGCCTCGGCGGAAACGCCACGCTTTTCGGCACGGGCGATGATCTTGTCCATCCGGGCATCGCTGCCGACCGCCCGCTTCTCGGCCTTGGCGACACGGTTCTCGGCGAGCACGGCCCGGGTCTTCGCCCCATAGAGCTCGTACACCCGCGTCGAGGTGACCATCTCCTTGCATTCCTTGGCGGCCTCGGCCTTGGTCTTCGCCTTCTCGATCGCTGCCCGGTCGAGACGGAGCGTCGCGCCAACATGGTCGAGTTGGCCGATCAGCGTCGCCCGGTCGACTTCGGGTACGCCGGTCGCCTTGTGGACATGGGCGGCGTACCGCTTCACGGTCTTTTCGAGTTTCGTCTCGTCGGCCAGGCACCGGGCCTTGGGGTCCCGGCGGTGCTTCGCCTTGGCCTTGGCCGTTGTCGTCGGGGGCGGCGAGGTGGGCGTTGCCGCCGAAGCGAGCGGTGCGAAGGTGAACGCGGCCGCTGCGACGCCGACCGATGCGACGGCGATCCGGAGTCCGTGGCGGGATGGCTTGATGGTGTGCATTGGGGGCCTCCTGGCTCTCGTGGTGATGCACCCATCGTGGAGCCGGCTCGTGAATTCCATACGTGGGAATTGTGAGGGTTCTGTGAGCCCGCGAAACCCCTCAGCCCCAGGGCGATGCTCCACCGGGGTGGTCTCCGGGACCGTTCGCAGGCGGTTCGTGACCCGGGAGCTCGTCGGCTCCAGGGATCTCGATACCGAATTCACCGTTCAGATCTTCCGGTGGCGGTGGTTCCCACGCCTTCCACGGATCACGTGCCGGCTGCCCGGGAGGGGTCGACCGGTACATGGTCGTCGACCGGGTCGAGGTGAACAGGCCCGACGTCTTCTTCGGACGGAAGGCCCCTTCGAAGTCGAACCGCTGATACGCCGCGGGCGGTCGCCCGTCCACCGCGTAGCGGTACAACGCGACCCGGTAGATGCCCGACATCGCCGCCAACGCCTGCGCTCCGACGAGCACCAGGAGCAACGCGATCACGCCCATCGTGATCGTCCCGACCACCGTGCCGGTCGCGACGCCGACGAAGAACACCACGAAGGCCACCAGGACCAGTGCGATACCGAACAGCCCGAACCCGGCGTTGCCGATCATGTTCTCGCCCCAGGTCTGCTTGAACAACTTCGACGACCGCGAGATCGCGGCGCCGGTCGTGTTGTCCTCCAACACGAGCACCGGGACGATCAGGAACGTCAGCAGCGACCACGCGATCCCCACGAGACCGATGACGATCCGGCCGATCAGCCCGAAGCGCTGTTCGAGTGATCGAAGGATCAACCCGACCGTCGCGGCGACCAGCACCCAGGCGAGGATCGCACCGGACTTCGCCGACGCGCCGCGGAATCCGCTGGCGACCGTGCCCGGTCCCGTGCCGGTGAGCCGCTCGTTCGCCGCAATGATCAACGCGGCGTTCATGAACGTCCCCACGTACATCGAGATGACGTAGCCGGTCGCGATCAGCACCCAACCGAGTGGGTCGATCTGCGTCTGGGAATGTTGCACCCTGTACGCGTCGGTCACCGTCGAGAAGTGCACGAACATCGTGAGGATCGGCACGGCGAAGATCGCGACGATCACGAGGCCCGCGATCGCCGAGACCACCGGGAACACCAGCAATTCGGTGTCCTCGCGCAGCACACTCCACGAAGCCGAGAAAAGCTTCATCGACCGGTCGAACTGTCCACTCATACCCGATGACGTTACGCCAGCCGCAACGAGGACGCCACGGACTCTGTCGACCGCTCGTTGTCCGGAGTCGTCGACCCGCTCGTAGACTGGACCGACGATGACCGCTCCCGGAACCGCCGTCGAACTCTCGAGCCTCGACGTGACGTCGATCAAGGCCGACTTCACGATCCTGGAGCGCAAGATCCACGGGAAACCGGTCGTCTACCTCGACTCTGCGGCGTCGGCGCAGAAACCCGAATCGGTGCTCGAGGCGATGGACACGTTCGCCCGGACGAGCTACGCGAACGTCCACCGCGGCGTGTACACGATCGCCGAGGAAGCGACGGACGCGTACGAGTCGGCCCGGCGCAGCGTCGCCCGGTTCATCGGCGCGCCCGATGCGCGCGAGGTGATCTTCACCCGCAACGCGACCGAGTCGATCAACCTCGTGGCGTTCACGTGGGGTCGAGCGAACCTGGGCCCTGGCGACGTGGTCGTGTCCACCGAGATGGAGCATCACGCGAACATCGTTCCCTGGCAGATGCTCGCCGCCGAAAAGGGTTTCGAGTTGCGATTCATCCCCGTCGACGCCGACGGCCGCCTCGAAGTGGCGAACCTCGGCCGGTTGCTCGACGGGGCGAAGATGCTGACTGTCACCCACGAATCGAACGTGCTCGCAACGATCAACGACGTGCCCGAGCTCGCCGCGGCCGCCCACGCGGCCGGTGCGATCTGCCTGGTCGACGCGTGCCAGTCGGTCCCGCACATGCCGGTCGACGTCACGGATCTCGGCGCGGACTTCGTGGTGTTCAGCGGTCACAAGATGCTCGGTCCGACCGGGATCGGCGTGTTGTGGGGGCGCAGCGACCTGCTCGACGCGATGCCTCCGTTCATGGGTGGTGGCGAGATGATCGCGGATGTGCGCCTGGACGGGTTCAGCGTCAACGAACTCCCATGGAAGTTCGAAGCGGGCACGATGCCGATCATCGAAGCCGTCGGGCTCGAAGCGGCGATCGGGGTGCTGGAGAGCTACGGCATGGACCGCGTCCGCGCCCACGAGGTGGAACTCAACCGCTACGCGCTGGCCACCCTCGGTGATCGATTCGGCGACAAGCTCAAGATCTGGGGTCCGTCCGATGCCGAGGAGCGAGGCGGTCTCGCGTCGTTCAGCTTCGACGACATCCACCCCCACGACATCTCCCAGGTGCTCGACGAGCACGGTGTGTGCGTCCGAGCCGGCCACCACTGCGCCAAACCCCTGATGCGATGCCTGGGCATCGGGGCGACGGCCCGTGCATCGTGGTACGTGTACAACACCACCGACGACATCGACGCCCTCGCCGACGCGTTGGCCGCGACCGAGAAGTTCTTCTCGATCTGATGTCGCGGCTCGAAGACCTCTACAAGGAGGTCATCCTCGACCATTACCGGAACCCGCGTTGCCGAGGCGAACTGCCCGTTCCACCCGCGACGATGGCCGAGGGCTTCAATCCGCTCTGCGGGGATGAGATCACCGTGTACGTCGAGGTCGAGGATGATCGGTTGGCCCGCATCCGGATCGCCGGGCGCGGGTGCTCGATCTCATCGTCGTCGGCGTCGATGATGGCCGAGACCTTGGAAGGCTGTTCGCTCGCCGAGGTCGGCGAACGCATCGCCATGTTCAACACGCTCATGTCGGTGCATGAAGCCTCACTCGACCACGACGGGCTCGATGCCGACGGCCTGCCCGCCGATGACGGGGCGCCGATGGTCGACGACGACGCACTCGGCGACCTGGTCGCGCTGCGCGGTGTGTTGCGCTACCCGCGCCGCATCAAGTGCGCCACGCTGGGCTGGACGACCCTCACCAAGGCCCTCGCCGAGGCCAACTGACCCCTTGCGCCGGCATCCGCGTCGCTGTCGTGACCGATGTGGCCCGGTTGCCTCGGAACCTTCGGTAGTAGGGCGTTGTGAATCGGCCTGGTTTTTCGGAGGCTCCTGACCTTGGAAACGAGGATGGAGTCATGGCAGAGCAAGTTGAGGTTCGGAAGCCGACGTCGCGTCGTTAAAGCGATGAGGAGAAGGATCGGGCGGTTCGTCTGGTCCGTCAGCTTCGTGCAGAGTTGGGGGCCGATCACGGCACGGTGAAGCGTGTCGCTGATCAACTCGG
>JAFDWI010000062.1 GCA_018268545.1 Actinomycetota bacterium | reverse complement strand
GTGCCTACGCGGTGTACCACGGCCCCGACGGACTCACCCGCATCGCGGAGCAGATCCATCGGTCGGCCAGTTTCCTGGCAGACCGCCTCGCCGCCGAAGGCATCACCCTGACCGCGGAGGAGTTCTTCGACACGATCACCGCGCGCGTCGAGGGCCGTGCCGAGACGATCGTCGAAGCGGCCGCGGGGCACGGGATCGACCTGCGCCTGGTCGATGCCGACCATGTCGGGATCGCCTGTGACGAGACGACCACCGTCGATGATCTGCGATCGGTGCTGGCTGCATTCGGACTGGACGACGAGTCGGGATCCGACGGATCCGGGAGCGGACGGCCCTTCGCCGGCTCGGGTCCGCGGACCACGCCGTTCTGCACCGCCGAGGTCTTCGCCTCCCACCGCTCGGAAACCGCGATGATGCGCTACCTCCGGCGACTCGCCGACGCCGACCTCGCCCTCGACCGCACGATGATCCCCTTGGGATCCTGCACGATGAAGCTCAACGCCGCAGCCGAGATGGAACCGATCTCGTGGCCCGAGTTCGCGTCGATCCACCCGTTCTCCCCCGCGGATGGACGGCTGGGATACCGGCGGATGATCGACGACCTCGAAGCCGCACTCGTCGAGATCACCGGTTATGCGGCGGTGTCCCTGCAGCCGAATGCGGGATCCCAGGGTGAACTCGCCGGCCTCCTCGCCGTGCGGGCCTGGCATGCCTCGCGCGGTGATGTTGCCCGAGACGTCTGCCTGATCCCGTCGTCCGCCCACGGCACCAATGCCGCGAGCGCGACCATGGCCGGCATGCGGGTCGTGGTCGTCGCATGCGACGAGGAGGGAAATGTCGACGTGGCCGACCTCCGGGCCAAGATCGACACCTACGGCGACGAACTCGCAGTCCTGATGATCACGTACCCGTCGACCCACGGGGTCTTCGAGGAAGCCGTCGTCGAGATCTGCGAGGCGGTGCACGCCGCGGGCGGCCAGGTGTATCTCGACGGGGCGAACCTGAACGCGATGGTGGGCCTGGCGCGCCCCGGTGCATTCGGGGCCGACGTGTCACACCTGAACCTCCACAAGACGTTCTGCATCCCTCACGGGGGTGGTGGCCCCGGCATCGGACCGGTCGCCGTCGCCGCGCACCTTGCACCGTTTCTGCCCAACCATCCACTCGACCCCGATGCGGGGCCCGCAACCGGGATCGGTCCGATCGCGGCGGCACCCACTGGATCGGCGGGCATCCTCGCCATTCCGTGGATGTACCTGCAGATGATGGGAGCCGAAGGCCTGACCGAAGCCTCGAAGGTCGCGATCCTGAACGCGAACTACATCGCGGCACGCCTCAGCGCGGCCTACCCGATCTTGTACGTCGGGGCGTCGGGCCATGTTGCGCACGAGTGCATCCTCGACCTGCGCGGGATCACCAAGTCCACGGGCGTGACCGTCGACGATGTCGCGAAGCGTCTGATCGATCATGGGTTCCACGCACCGACCATGAGCTTCCCGGTAGCAGGAACGCTGATGGTCGAACCCACCGAATCCGAAGACCTCGGAGAGCTCGATCGCTTCTGCGACGCGATGCTCGCGATCCGTGCCGAGATCGACCGGGTCGCACGCGGTGACTGGCCCGCGGACGACAACCCCCTGTACAACGCGCCCCACACGGTCGCGATGATCGCCGGCGAGTGGGACCATCCCTACTCGAGGTTCGAGGCGACCTATCCGAGCGGTTCGGTTCGCAGCGACCGGTACTTCCCGCCGGTGCGACGGATCGACGGTGTCCACGGTGACCGCAACTTGGTCTGCTCGTGTCCGCCGATCGAAACCTATGGTGCGTGACACGGCACCAGGTCGCTCCCTCAGGACGAGGGCAGATCGAGGAACGGTAGGTCGACGACCACGCCGTCGAGCATGTCGCGGTCCGTCGAGATCGACACCTCGTCGCCCACGACGACCGCGACTTCGACGAGCGCGAGCGCGATGCCGGTCTCGAGCGACGGCGAGAAATTGCCGCTCGTCACGACGCCGACGTCCCGACCCTCGACGGTGACGCGCCGATCGGCCCGAGGTGGTCGACGACCGGGAACCCGGATGCCGACCAGATGCCGTGCGATGCCGGCGTCACGTTCTGCCTCCAGGGCGCCACGACCGCGGAAGTCGCCCTTGGCCCAACCGACGACCCAGCCGAGTCCGGCCTGCAACGGCGTGATCCCCGGACCCAGTTCGTGCCCGTGGAGCGGGAGCCCGGCTTCGAGTCGGAGCGTGTCGCGCGCCCCGAGCCCCGCGGGGGTGAACCCCGCATCGACGACCGCCGCCCACAGTGCCGCGGCGCCCGCTGCCGGCACATGGACCTCGATGCCGTCTTCGCCGGTGTACCCCGTTCCGGCCACGATGCAGGCATTCCCGTTCCACACCAGGCGGGCGACACGGAACCGTCCGACCTCGGCAGCCTCCGGGAAGACCGCCGCGATGCGCTCGCGGACCCGTGGCCCCTGGAGGGCGAGCACCACCCGCTCCGTGGTCACATCGCGCGACGGCGAACCGAGCGCATCGATCACGCGATCGGTGTTCGACGCATTCGGCATCACGATGAAGGTCTCCGGGTCGACCCACCACACGATGATGTCGTCGAGCACCGATGCGTCGGCGTCGTCCAGCAGGTGCGTGTACTGGGCGCGGCCCGGCGCGATCCGATCGAGGTCGTTGGTGAACGCCGACTGGATCCGATCATGGGCCTCGGGCCCCTCGAACACCACCGCACCGAGGTGGCTGACATCGAAAACGACAGCGTCACCACGGCATGCTCGATGTTCCGCGAGGGTGCCGGTGGCGTACTGGAGCGGCATCTCCCAACCGCCGAAGGGCACCATGCGCGCGCCGGCGGCCCGATGGACTTCGTCGAGGGGCGACCGGCGATCCGTCACCGGGCGATCCGGTGGGTGACCTGCGCCGCACCCGGAACCGGCTTCGCTGAATCGTCGGACTGGTCGATGCGATGCACGGCCGTCGCGACCTCGCTCTGGACCTCGGACAAAGCCAAGAGGTTCAATACGCCCTGACCCTTGAAGCGATTGACGACGTCGACGAGTTCCTCGCCGTCACGCACCAGGACAGCGGATGATCCCGACAGGACCAGGTGCGCGCTCGCGATGTCCGAATCGAGCTGGTCGCGTAGATACCCGAACGCGCTCCGGATCGCGGGGAGCGAGATCCCGGCGTCGAGCAGGCGTTTGATGATCTTCAACTCGAGGAGGTCCCGATACGAGTAGCGCCGGCGTGAGCCGCTGCCACTCGCGTCGGTGAGACTCGGACGGATGAGATCGGTCCGTGCCCAGTAGTCGAGTTGCCGGTAGCTGATACCCACGACCTCGGCGCTCTGGCGTCCGCTGTATCCGTGCACACCGCTCGGGTGATCCTCCACCGCAGCTCCCTGGGTCGTCGTGGCGCCACAACCGTGAAATTACGGCAACGGCGGCCGCCAACGTAGGGCCGCTGGCGACGGTCTGTCAATGCCGGCATCCGCACACGATCGCGTCGAGCGGGACGACCCTCCTCAGGATGCGAAATCCTCGGGATCGACGTGTTCGATGAAGTCCCGGAACTGCTCGACGACGTCGTCGGGGTCCTGGTCGTCGAGGTCTGGTTCACCGATGATCGGCGTCTGCCCGGCGACGTCGAGCAACGCTTCGGTCGCCACGATCGGCGAACCCGTCCGCAACGCCAATGCGATCCCATCGGACGGTCGACACGAGACCGACAGGGTTCCCGTCGACGTCGAGAGTTCGAGTTCGGCGAGGAACGTCCCGTCGACGAGGTCCGTCAGCACGACCCGTGCCACGTGGATGTCGAGCGTGTCGAGCATGTCCCGCATCAGGTCGTGCGTGAGCGGGCGCGGTGTCACGACACCCTCGAGTGCGAACGCGATCGCCGCGGCCTCCGCTCCCCCGATGAAGATCGGCAGGATCCTGCCCTGGTCCGACACCTCCCGCAACAGGACGATCGGCGTGTTCGCCGGTGGTTCCACCCGCAGACCGATGAGCTCCAGGTCGATCATCGCGCGACCACCCCGCCGCGATCGTGGCCGGTGTTCGGTGGCCCGGGACGTTCGGGTCGGTGAGACCGGACCGTGGACATACCCCGATCCTACCGGTCGGATCCGCCCCGTCGGACCGACGGCACCGCCCTTCAGCGCTTGGGGCGCAACTGCGACCGGAGCGAGCGTTGCAGCAGTGCACCGTGGAGCGTCGCACCCGAACGTGTAAGTCGGGCCACGAGTTCGGACGCTTCGGACCGAGCGCTCGGATCACGTTTGCGCAACAACGGGAGCAGCAACTGCTCGTACAAGCCCGCCTCTCGTTCGGCCGCGATCTTGAACGCCCGGAGGTGCCGGGGTTCCAGGCCGAGTTCGAGGAACGTCGCGGCCTGTCGGGCGCACACGAGTGCGTCCGCACCGTAGATCGCACCACTCGGGTCGTCGACACCCAGGACGATCCCGAAGGCTTCGAGGTTGCCGAGTGTCCGGTCGTCCAGGCCGGTCGCGTCGAGCAGTTCGCTCCTGGTCATCGACACGTCGCTGACATCGGCGTGAGGATTCATCGCAGGCTTCCCCGGCGAGACGTGGCGCGGTGTGACCGGATCAACCGGAGCGTGGACTTCTTCCGGATCGTTCGCAGCCGGCTTCGAGGGGCGGGGATCGGACATGTTCGCTCCATCGTCGTGAGTGCCGGCGGTCGGAACGGCTTCGGGCGGGGTCGTCGACGGCACCGCTGGGTTCGCCGATGCCGCGGGGGCCCCATTGCGCGCCGCGGGCGCCTTCGGTGGCAACTTCGGTGGTGCCGGGGTCACCTCGGCTGGGGGTCCGGCCGCGACGGTCACGGCGGCGGGGGTCACCTCACGTGCCGCCGCATGGTCCGCCATCCACACCGGCGGTGGGTCGTCCTCGCTGCGGCCGCGGGACAGGTCGAGTTCGGCCTGGGCGGGTTCGGTGTCGGGGTCCGCGCCGTTCGCGACGGGCACCTTCCCCTCCGAACGATCGAGTCGATCCTTGATGACCTTGAGGGGAAGGAAGTTCTCTCGTTGCTGACGGAGGATCCACCGAAGGCGATCGATGTCGGGTTCGTAGAATTTCCGGTAACCCGAGGCGGTGCGCTCCGGGTCGATCAGCCCCTGACTCTCGAGAAACCGGATCTTGGTGATGGTGAGATCGGGAAAGTCGTCGGTGAGCAGCGCGAGAACCTCTCCGATCGACAGATGCGTCCTCGCGCTCAACGGGACCCTCCCCCGTCGACGTACACCAGCTTGAACTTGCCGATCTGGAGTTCGTCGCCGTTGCGCAAGGGCGCGTCCTCGATCCGTTCGTGGTTCAGGTAGGTCCCGTTCAACGATCCGACATCGCGGACCCGGTAGGAGCCGGGTCCGTCGCGGACGACTTCGACGTGCTTGCGGGACACCGTGACATCGTCGAGGAAGATGTCGCTCTCGGGGTGGCGGCCGGCGGTGAGAAACTCCCCGACGAGCGGGAAACGGGCACCGGCATTGGGCCCGCGCGTCACGATCAGACACCCATCCTCTCGGGCTTCGTCGACCCGGGGTACGGCGGTATCGCCCGATGTCTCCGCATCGACGTGGAACGTGATCGTCGTGGGATCACCCGTCGTCGTTCCCATCGACGCACCACACGAAGCACAGAAGTTCGCGCCGAGTTCGTTCTGGTGGCCACAGGTGTTGCAGAGCACGACGGATCCCGACGCCTCAGCCGCTGATGTGGTCGCGGTATGCGCCCGCGTCGAGCAGCCGGTCGTAGGACTCCGGTTCGTCCGGAGCGATCCGGAACAGCCAGCCCGTCCCGTAGGGGTCGTCGTTGAGGATCTCGGGATTTTCGACGATCGACGTGTTGACCGCGGTCACCCGCCCGGCGACGGGCGAATAGATCTCGGAAACGGCCTTCGTCGATTCGACCTCACCGGCCACCGATCCCGCGTCGAGGATCGCGCCGGTATCGGGCAGCGACACGTACACGACATCACCGAGTGCGTCGCGGGCGTAGTCGGTGATTCCGACCCGGAGTTCACCGTCGACGAGTTCTGCCCATTCGTGGTCGGTCGAGTAGCGGAGGTTGTCGGGCACGTCCATGGGCGCCCAACTTATCGCGACCACACGGACCGGTCGCCACGGACCGACCGGTCCCTCCCCGGGCGGTCCGGCCACATGGCTCAGCGCGCCATCTCGCCGATGCGATGCGCGAATTCCTCGGCAAGTCGCGTCGCGGCGGTGTCGTCGTCTGCTTCTGCCCAGATGTGGGTGATCGGTTCGGACATGTCCGGGATCGCGAGCGCCCAGCCCGATCCGTGACGGACCTTGACACCGTCGATCAGGTCCGGGTCGCCGACCTGGAACTGCTCGACCAGCGAACGCATGACGAGGCCTTTGCGGTCCCACGGGGTCGCGACCGTGGTGTGGACGACGTGTGAGGCGGGGAGGTTCGCAACGACATCGGCGAGCGACGTGCCCGCCGAGGCGAGAAGCTCCAGGAGCTTGACCAGCGCAGCGGCGGCGTCGAACGCGGGCAGGAATCCGGGGATGATGAAACCCCCCTCGGTGTCGGCGACGAGCCCGACACCGTCGACGAGCGATGCTTCCATGAGCGCACCCGGCGAAATCTGCGACCACAGGATCTGCATCCCGCCCTCGCCGGCCAGCGCCACGGCTCGGTTCGTCGCGCAGACCGGAACGGCGATCGTCGTCCCGTCCACATGCCCGGCGACGAGCCGGACCATCGTCAAGAGCGCCTCGGTACCCGACAGCACGTGCCCGGTCCCGTCGACGAGCACGAGGCGCTCGCCGTCGGGATCGATCACGGCACCGAGGTCGGCACCCGAGGTCGTCACCAGATCGGCCACACGTGCGATCCTCGACTCCGGAGTCGAATTGAGGATGTTCCAGGTCGAGACGAACGGGTCGACACCCAGCACATCGGCTCCGAGTCTGGACCACAGCGACGGCATCACGAACGAGGTCGAACCGAAGGAGTAGTCGACCACGAGTTTGGGAGCCGCCCTGCGGATCACGTCGAGGTCGACGGTCTCGCGGAGCGCGACCCCGTAGTGATCGAGGGCCCGGGGCGGGTACGCGATGTCGCCGATCTCCTCGGCGAGGACCCGCCGGAAGTCCTCGCGGTTGACCAGCCGTTCGACCTTCCGCTGCGCCGGTTCGGGAAGATCCATGCCGCGCTCGTCGAAGAAGCGGATCGCGACCGATTGGATGTCCTCGCCCTGCAGACGGATCGACATCCCACCGGCCGAAGGGGGTTGGGACGTGACGAAGCGACTCACCGGGACCGACGCGACCTCCAGGTCGACCACGTCGACCCCGGCGGCGTTCAATCCGGCCATCGCCGCCCGCTTGAGCATCCGACCGCTCCGACTCGAATCCCGCGACGTGACGACCGTGGACCCCTTGGGCATCGTCGTCGCGTACGCCATTGCAACCCGACAGACCGCTTCGGGTGTGACATCGACGTTGGCGATCCCCGAGACGCCGAACCGGCCGAACAGGGTTCGGGACCCCTTCGTCTCCCAGACGATCGACGTGTTCACCACCGCGCCCGCTTCGACCGTCTTGAGCGGGAAGACCTTCACCCCGGCCGACACGACGGCGTCTTCGCCGATGAAGCACTGGTCGCCCACGACCGCCCCGTCGTCCAGCCGACTCCCCCGCCGCAGATCCGTTGCACGGCCCGCGACGGCACCTCGCAGCGAGACGCCCTCACCGACGTAGACGTTGTCGTGCACGATGCTGCGGACCACCTCGGCATCGGAACGCACGCGGACATTCGACCCCAACACGGTGTACGAGCCGAGGTGGACACCCGCCTCGATGCGACACGAGTCACCGATGACGACCCTGCCGGAGATCTCGGCGTCCGGGTGGATCTCGGCACCGCTCCCGAGCCAGACGCCGTCACGGACCTCGAATCCGTTGATCCGCACGCCGACGCGCCGATCCACCACGTCCGCGTGGACCCGGCTGTACGCCTCGAGGGTGCCGACATCCTCCCAGTACCCCTGCGCGACGACCCCGTAGAGCCCGCGCCCGGACGACAGCACGACCGGGAACACATCGGACGAGAAGTCCGAGGGGCCTGCGTCGGGGATGAAGTCGAAGATTTCCGGTTCGAGGACGAAGATCCCGGAGTTGATGGTGTCGCTGAAGACCTGTCCCCACGATGGCTTCTCGAGAAACCGTTCCACGCTGCCGTCGTCGCGGGTGATCACGATCCCGAACTCGAGCGGATTCTCGACCTGCACGAGCCCGATGGTCCCGATCGCCCCGTTGCGTTCGTGCT
>JAFDWI010000061.1 GCA_018268545.1 Actinomycetota bacterium | reverse complement strand
TCACGCAGCACTTTCCGAGCCCGGGCCTGGTCGAACACGACGCCGATGAGATCGCCGAGGCGATCATCGCCGTCACGGTCGCGCTGATCGACGACCTCGGCGCACCGCCGATCGCGTTCGGCATCACGAACCAGCGCGAAACGGTGGTCGCGTGGGACCGCGACACCGGCCGCCCACTGCATCGGGCGATCGTCTGGCAGGATCGTCGCGGCGCAACCCGATGCGACGAACTCGACGACGCCACCGGCCGGATCATCCGAGAGACCACCGGCCTGGTGCCCGACCCGTACTTCTCGGCCACGAAGCTCGAGTGGCTGTTCTCGGTCGGTGGGGTCCGCTCGGATCCTTCGGTCGCGGTGGGAACCGTCGATTCGTGGTTGTTGTGGACGCTCACGGGCGGCGCGGTCCACGCGACCGAACCGTCGAATGCGTCGAGGACGATGCTGTTCGACATCGACACGATGACCTGGTCCGATGAACTCTGTGCGACCTTCGGCGTCCCCCGCCACGTCCTCCCTGACGTCCGCCCCAGCTCGGGCCGCTTCGGCGTCACCGCCGGCGTCGAAGGGATCCCCGACGGGATCCCGATCTCCGGGATCGCGGGCGACCAGCAGGCCGCACTGTTCGGACAGACCTGCTTCGATCCCGGTACGGCGAAGAACACCTACGGCACCGGATCGTTCGTGTTGGTCAACACCGGGCACGATCGCCCCGGCAACGCCGACGGGTTGGTCACCACGGTCGCGTGGCAACTCACCGATCAGCCGCCCGTGTACGCGGTGGAAGGGTCGATCTTCTCCACCGGTTCAGGCGTGCAGTGGTTACGTGACGGGCTGGGCATCATCGACCGGGCCGACGAGCTCGAGCCTCTCGTCGCCGCTTGCACCGACACCGGCGGGGTCGTCGTCGTGCCGGCGTTCACCGGACTCGGCGCCCCGTGGTGGGATCCCGCCGCACGAGCGTCGATCTTCGGGATCACCCGGGGCACCGGTCGCGGCGAGATCGCCCGGGCAGTGGTGGAGGCCATGGTGTTCCAGACGTGCGACGTCGTCGACGCAATGGTGCAGGCCACGGGCCGGACGCTCGGTGAGTTGCGGGTCGACGGTGGCGCCGCGGCGATGGACACGCTGTGCCAGATGCAGGCGGACCAGCTCGCGACGCCGGTCGTCCGGGCCGCCGACGTGGAGACGACCGCACTCGGCGCGGCGTTCCTTGCCGGACTCGCCGAAGGCTTCTGGGCCGACACCGACGAGTTGCGTGCGACCGTCGGCGACGGCAAGCGGTTCGAACCCGGTGGGGCACCGGATGTCGCCGCGTCCGACCGTTGGCACCGAGCGGTCGAACGCGCACGATCGTTCGGTTCCTGACAGCGTCTGCCCTCGCATCCCGAAACGACTGGGGGTTCGCGGCGCTCAGGCGGTGAACGCGCCCGATGCTCCCGCGTTGACGTCGATCACGGTGCCCGTGACGTGGCGTGCGGCCTCGCTGCACAGATACAGCACCGCGCCGGTGATCTCCTCGGGCTCGAGCCAGGGCACACCCATCGGATGCAGCGACGCGAGCGGCATCGCCAGATCGTCGAACACCGGCGCGTCCAGGTCGGGACGCATCATGTGGATGAACCAGTCGTTCTCGATCATCGGGGTCCGGATGTTGCCAGGTGCGACCGCGTTGACGGTCACCCCGAACGCCGCCAGCTCGAGTGCGATCGACTTGGTCAGACCGATCACCCCCCACTTCGACGCCGAATAGGCGCAGATCGCCGGGTTCGCCGAGCGCCCCATCATGGAGGACACGGTGATGATCCGACCCGATCGCCGCTCGGTCATCCCGGGCGCGACCGCACGGATCACGTTCAGGGTCCCGGTGAGGTTGATGTCGATGACCGTCGACCATTCCTCCGGCGTGATCGTGCTGATCGGGGTGATCGCCGAGATCCCCGCGTTCGCGATCGCGATGTCCACCGACCCGAGGGAGGACTCGACGTCGGCCACGAACGAATCGACCGCTCCGGCGTTGCGGACGTCCACGATCGCCGTGTGGCAACGGCCACCGGCCTCCTCGACGGCTCGTGCGGTCGTCACCAGGTCATCGGTGGTCGCCATCGGATACGGCACGGACGCGATGTCCGCTGCGATGTCACAGATCGCGACGTCCGCACCCCGCTCGGCGAGGGCGAGCGCATGGCTTCGTCCCTGACCGCGCGCCCCGCCCGTGATCAGGGCGACCTTGCCATCGAGACTGGTTTCGGGGGTGACCATCGTGGACCGTTCCTCTCCTTCGGGGTCAGGATCGCAGGAGTCGGCTCATCGCCTGGGATGCCTCGGCGAGTTTCGCGTCGGCATCGGTGCCACCGCTGCGCACCGCGTCGGCGACGCAATGACGGAGATGCTCGTCGAGCAGGATCAGCGACACCGACCGCAATGCCTTGGTGACGGCCGTGACCTGGTCGAGGATGTCGATGCAGTACTTGTCGTCCGCGACCATCCGTTCCACGCCGCGGACCTGCCCTTCGATCCGTCGCAGACGGTTCGTGATCGATGCCTTGTGGTCGTGATACCCGAAACCATCGGGTGCAGTCGTGTCGGGTTCCACGCCGCCGAGATTAGCGATCGTGGAACCCGACTCGGACACGGGCGTCCGTCAGCTGCAGCCCGATGTACTTCCACAGCTCGGGCACGCGTGGCACGAGCCCGAACGCTGCATCTGGACGCCGCACTGCATGCAGTAGGGCGCATCGGAATGCATGACCAGCGGTGCGTGACTCGTCGCCTCGGCCTCGAGTCGAGCGACGAGCTCGGCAGCCGATTCGATCGACGGCGGATCCGCGACCACGTCGTGACCCTGGACGGTCTCGGTCACCGATTCGGCGACACCGGGAAGGGTCGGTTCGGTCCGCTCGTCGACGGTGAGGATGTTCAGCTCGGCGCGCTCCTCATAGGACAGGTAGTCGACGGCGAGACGACGGAAGATGTAGTCGAGCAGCGACGAGGCGAACCGGATGTCGGGGTCGTCGGTCATGCCGGCCGGTTCGAACCGCATGTTCGTGAACGCTTCGACGAAGCTCCGCAACGGCACCCCGTACTGCAGACCATGGGAAACCGAGATCGCGAAGGCGTCCATGATCCCGGCGAGCGTCGAGCCCTGCTTGGAGACACGCAGGAACAACTCACCGGGACGGCCGTCCGCGTACTCGCCGACGTGCACGAAACCCTTGCAGTCGGCGACCCGGAACTGGAAGGTCCGGCTCGTGCGGCGCCGCGGGAGCTTCTCGCGCACCGGCGTCTTGACGACCTTCTCGACGATCTTCTCGACGACGTGGGTCGCGACCCCCGAACCCGATGCCGGGTCGACGTCGGCACCGTCCTTCTTGGCCATTGCGAGCGGCTGGGCGACCTTGCAGTTGTCGCGGTAGATCGCGACCGCCTTGACACCGAGCTTCCAGGCATCCATGTGGATCTGTTCGACGTCTTCGACCGTGACGTCTTCGGGCATGTTGACGGTCTTCGAGATCGCTCCCGAAATGAACGGCTGGACCGCTCCCATCATCTTGACGTGCCCGAGGTAGTGGATCGCGTTGTCACCCATTGAACACGCAAACACCGCGACGTGC
>JAFDWI010000060.1 GCA_018268545.1 Actinomycetota bacterium | reverse complement strand
GGTGAAGGGCGGCCCGCGACCGGGCCGCCCTTCACTCCGAGTCCGGAGCTATGCCCGATCAGATCTCGCCCGACAACGCCGAGAACTGCAGGTACTCCTCTTTCGTGGTGCTCGTCGAGGTGTGGACGTGCTTGACCTGCTGGTAGGCCCGGTAGCCCTCGACACCGAGCTCCCGGCCGATTCCGGACTGCTTGTAGCCACCGAAGGGCTTGTCGGGGGTGATCATGTGGTAGTCGTTGATCCACACCGTCCCGGTCCGCATCCGGTTCGCGATTCCCTGAGCGCGCTCGATGTTCGTGGACTGCACACCGCCGGCCAGACCGTAGATCGAGTCGTTCGCGATCGCGACCGCTTCGTCGTCGGTCGAGAACGGGATCACACACAGCACCGGACCGAAGATCTCCTCCTGCGCGATCTTCGCCGAATTCGGAACCTGCGTGAAGATCGTCGGCTTGTAGAACGCCTCGTGGTCGAGGTTGTCGGGCAACCCTTCGGGCCGCGAACCACCACACACCGGCTCGCCGACCTCGTCACGACCGAGCTTGACGTAGCGCTCGACCGTTTCGACCTGGCCACGCGACACGAGCGGACCGAGGTCCGACGCGAAGTCCAGCGGGTCGCCGATCACCATCTTGGACGCACGCTCCACCAGCAGGTCGACCAGTTCGTCGTAGATGCTCTCGTGCACCAACGCCCGGGTCCCGGACTCGCACACCTGGCCGTTGTGGAAGAACGTCCCGAACAGCACCGCCGCGGCGGCGATGTCGAGGTTCGCGTCGTCCAACACGATGTTCGCGGACTTGCCGCCCAACTCGAGCGTGGTCGGCTTGACCGTGCCCGAAGCGAGCTGCATGATCCGGCGCCCGACCTCGGTCGAACCGGTGAACGCCGTCTTGTCGACCAGCGGGCTCGACGCGAGCTCTTCACCCACGGTGCCGCCGGGTCCGGCGACGATGTTGATGACGCCCGGCGGAATGTCGGCTTCCTGGAAGATCTCCCCCAACATCAACGCCGAAACCGACGTGTACGAAGCGGGCTTGATCACCGCACAGTTCCCGGCGGCCAGCGACGGGGCGATCTTCCACGAGGCCATGATGAACGGGAAGTTCCACGGGATGACACCGGTGGTCACGCCGTGGGGCTCGTAACGCACGTAGTTCGTCGACGGCGGGAACGGGTTCGGCTCACGGTCGACCTGCTCGGGCTGTTCGGCGGCACAACGAGCGAACCAACGGAACGCGCCGACCCCACCGGGGATGTCGGCGAAGGTGGCCTTCTTGATCGTGCCGCCACCGTCACGGGCTTCGGCCTCGGCGAACTTCGCCGAGTTCGCTTCGATCAGATCGGCGACCTTGTTGAGTTTCTCGGCGCGCTCGGCACCGGACATCTTCGGCCACGGGCCCTCGTCGAACGCCCGACGCGCCGCCTTGATCGCACGCTCGGCGTCTTCGCGGGACGCCTTGGCGACCTCGGCATACGGCGTGTTGGTGGCGGGTTCGTACGTGGTGAAGGTTTCACCCGATGCCGCATCGACGTACTCACCGTCGATGAAGAGCTTTTGGTCGGCCATGATTGCTCGTTCCCCTTGTGGATTCGATGTTCGACCGGACGCGCCCCACTCGGATCGACGGGTCGCGCCGGTACGGTCAGCCTACCGAGGTGCCGCCGAGTCCGCCGCCTCGATCGCCATGGCGACCTCGCCGTGTCCGACGTCGATCAGATCGATCGCCAGCGCCCGGTGTCGATCGCGTCTCGTTCGTCGGCGGCTGCACGACCGTCATCGGCCAACTTGCGCAGGTGCGCCCACAGCGACAGGCGCGCGACCGGGTACAGCACCGGGTCGACATCGCGGTAGACGGCGGGGACCAGGTCGTCCACGGTCACCGGCTGCGGTGCTTCCTCGAGGCTTTGCGCGACGATCGCCTCGCGGGCGAGACGATGCGTCACGTACGCGTCGATCACGGCCCGGGGGTCCTCGACGACATGCCCGTGCGCCGGAGCGATCCGCTGCAACGGCGGGGCCAGGTCACCCAGGCGATCCAACGACGCGAGGTAGGCATGCATGTCGCCGTCAGGGGGCGCGATCACGACGGTCACCCCTTGCATGATGTGATCGCCGCTGAACAGCATCTGTTCGCCACGCAGCAGGACGCACAGGTGGTTCGACGCGTGGCCGGGGGTGTGCAGGATCTCGAGTTCGTACTCGTCGGTGGTGATCACGTCGCCGTCGGAGAGGGTGCCGGTCACCTCGAGCCCGTCTCGCGACCCGAACGCCGACACCTCGGCACCGGTCGCCTCGGCAACCGCTACGGCCGCAGGCCAGTGATCGACGTGGGTGTGCGTACAGATGATCCGCGTGATGCGACCGCCGCCCACCGCCCCGGCCGCGACGATGGCCGCGACATGCGCGGGGTCGTCTGGCCCCGGGTCGATCACCGTCACGTCCCCGGTCCCCACCAGGTAGGTGTTCGTGCCCGGTCCGGTCATCGCCGATGGGTTCGGAGCGAGGATCCGCCGCACGAGCGGGGACAACGTGACCGGTTCACCGACGACGAGCGCATCGGGTTCGCGTGCCGCCGCGACGTCCACGGACGGGAGGTCGGCCGTCACCGCACCTCGGTCGAGTCGGTCGAGTCGGTCGTGCTTTGGGGGGCACCGCGCCCGTCGACGGACAGGCCACGCTCCCAGTCGGCCCCGACCCGGTCCTCGAGACCCGGCCAGAACGTCAGTGAATCGTCACCGGAATAGGCGCGCTCATAGGCAGGGTCACCCGGCATCACGATGCGGATCCCGTCGTCGTCGGACACGATCCGCGGTGCCACCGTGTGCACCGGCCCGAGCGCCGCGACACCCGCCAACGCCGCATCGCACGTGTCGAAGTCGCGCAGCATCCGAAGATTCGCGACGGTCGGCGGCAACATGGGAAACGCGAATGCCTCGTGGCGGTCCAACGCCTCGTCCGGCGCGATCCATTCGGCCGAGATGACCTCATGATCATCCTGCACGGCCCGCTGACCGACCGGCGCCGGCGCCAGGAAGAACCGGGTGTCGTACCGACGGGGCGATCCCGGCGGTGTGATCCACCGACTCACGTACTGCATCGGACCCATCGTCAACCGCAGATCCTCTTCGGCGCAGATCTCCACCAGGCGGCGATCGCGCTGATCCACGGCCCGACGATGCTCGGCGAAACGCAGCGCCACCGCGGGATCCGCGAAGTCGACCGGTTCGCCATCGGCGCGAACCGCCAGCAACAACCCGGCTTCCTCGAGCGTCTCGCGCACCGCCGCGACCCAGAATGCCAAGCCGTTCCGCGGCAATCCGAGCTCACGGGACGCCTCGGCATCGTCGCGGCCCACACACAGCGCTGCCACGTCCGGCTCACCGTCGGCCGGATCGACGCCCCCGCCCGGGAACACGTACGCGCCCCCCACGAAGTCCGACGCGAGGTTCCGCTGCAACATGCACACCTCGACACCGCCACGAGGCCGGTCGCGGATCAACATGACGGTCGCCGCCGGGCGAACCGGCACCTGCCGCGTCGGGTCGATGTCGAGCTTCACGACGACGTCAGTACCGCGAAGACCCGGGCGTGAGCATCTCACGATCGCTGCGGACCGACGCCGTCGCATCTTCCCAACTGTCGACGTCGACCACGTCGGGTTCGGACTTCGACCGGAACTTCCATCCTGCTGCACCCTCGTCGGACACCACCACGAACGGAATCGAGAACCGGTCGATCACCCAATGACCGGCGCGCCGACCCGTGAGTCGACGGGCGGGCCGCACCAACAGGATCGCCCCGATCAGCGCGGTCACGAACCCGGGGGCTGCGAGCAGAACCGCTCCGAGGAAACGCAGCACCCCGTCGAGCACCGCAGGTGCGGGCGGCGCGCCATCGGCGACCTCGTTGCGGGCGGTCGCCCACGCGGCGAGACCCTGGACCTTCAGTTGCCAGGCACCCAGCAACGACAACACGACGAGCGCCAGGACCGTCGTCGCCCAGCCGACGAAGTGCGCCACGATCGCCGCCGCGACGATCTCGACGATCGGCACCACCACGAGCAACACGAACGCCATCGGTAGAGCGTACCGTGCCTCGCGTCCCGTACCTACCGGACCGACCCGTGCGAATCGATCAGCGCGCCGCCACCACGGCATCGTCGCGCGCCTCGATCAGCTCACGGCGCTCGGCCTCGTTCAGCCCTCCCCAGATGCCGTGCGGCTCGCGGATCATCAGCGCGTAGTCCAGACAATCGCGCCTCACCGGGCACGTGGCACAGATGTCCTTGGCCTTGGCTTCACGGCGACGGCGCTCTTCTTTGCGTTCGAACGTCGACGGTGGATAGAACACGACCGCTTGCGGCCCCCGACACGCCGCGCGGGTCTGCCAGGCATGTTCGACACGTTGCGCACTCATCGGCGGACCCCCTTTCTTCGATCCGAACCCTACCGAGGGGTGGCGGATGCCACAAGGGGTTTTTCCGCGCGTCACCTCACGTCGGACGATCCCGCTCCCGTCACGGGCTCGACCACGCAGACCACCCCGTCGACTGCGGCAACACGCACGTCGGTGCCGACCTCGACCGCACCGTCGGTCCGCGCGGCCCACAGCGCGTCGTCGACCCGCACCACCCCGACCGGCGCGAGCGCCCCGACCACGATTCCGGACTTCCCGACGAGCCACCGTCGATCGATCACCGGTGTGGAGAACCGCGACCGTGTCATCGCCGGCATGCCGTAGACCATCGCCACGATCACACCGGCGATCGAACCGATCGTGGCGGGCCACGGGGTCGCCACCCCGTCGAACAACAACAGGAACCCGCCCGCGAACAGCACCGAACCGATGGCGGTCCACACCCGCGGCACGCCGACCTGGACGTCGACGGCGAACGCGAGCATCGACACGACCACCACGACCACCGCGACCGGGCGCACCGGCAGCACCGCCAGGCCGTAGAACGCGAACACCAGACACACCGCGCCGGACACCCCCGCGACGCCGACCCCCGCGGTGAAGTACTCGAACAGGAGCAACGACAACCCGATCGCCAGCAGCAACGCCGTCACCGCCGGAGACGCGAAGGTGTGCAACATCGTGCGCGTCAGCGGCAGCTCGACGAACTGGACCGGTGTGGCGGTGACCCCGCCGGCGTTCGTCGCGTGGAAGCCGTGGATCTGCAACAGCACGTTGCGCAACACCAGCGAGTCCTTCGAGGGCATCGTCAGCCCTTTGGCGGCCGTCGTCGTCGGACCGATCATCGTGTTGCGCAACTCGTCCCGATGCTCCCACCAGGACTTCGACCACATCGACGGCGGGACGATGTCCGGGCCGAAGTTCCCCACCGCGGAACCCGGTGCGACACCGACCGCGTCGACCGTGGCCAGCAACTGGGCCATCGCCCCCGCCGCACGAGAGCCCGACGGGCCGACCCACCCGATCACCGGGACCCGGGACGAATGAAGCTGCGCCGCGAGTTCACGGATCCGATGATCCGACACGACCGCGGTGGTGCTGTCCACCCGGAGGACCACGGCGAGCGCCCGATCGCGCTGAGCCTGCACGAGGCTCTGTTGCAGGAAATCCGCGACGACCGGATCGAGGATCCCGCTGATCTTCACGACCTGAACTGCCCCGGTCGTCGCCACGGGAGCCGACACCGAAGCACGACCCGGTTCGGCCGCGGCCGTCGACGGAGCGAACAGCGACGCGACGCCGCCGAGCATCATCACGATCCCGACCACGAGGGTCGATAGTCTGCGCACAGCAGGATCCTTTCGCAAGATGCCCACCAAGAGGGTGAACGTGGACCCGGTCCGATATTTCACGAACGCCCGACTGGTCATCGTGGCCGGAAAAGGCGGGGTGGGCAAAACCACCGTGGCGGCGACCCTCGCAAACGCCGCCGCGCGTTGCGGGTTGTCGGCGCTCGTCATCGACCTCGAAGGCTCCTCGGGTCTGCCCCGCGCTTTCGGGCTCGACCGGATCGGCTACGACGAATGCGTCCTCCGTGACGCCGACCCACAGGCCGGTCACGGCGAGATCCGGGCCCGTCGGATCACCCCGGACGACGCGCTCGTGGAATACCTGGACGAACACGGCCTCAAGAGGATCTCCAAGCGACTGGCGGCGACCGGTGCACTCGACGTGGTCGCGACCGCGACCCCGGGGATCAAGGACATCCTGGTTTTGGGCAAGGTCAAACAGCTCGAACGGGCGGCCGCCGCGGACGTCATCGTGCTCGACGCGCCCGCCGCGGGCCACGCCATCACCTTCCTGCAATCGGCGCGCGGACTTCTCGACGCGGTCCAGGTCGGCCCGATCAACTCCCAGGCCAAGGACGTCCTGGCGCTGTTGACCGACCCGTCGCGTTGCCGGGTCATGCTCGTCACCCTGGGCGAAGAAACCCCGGTGAACGAGTTGATCGAGACGGCCTACGCGCTCGAGGATCGGATCGGCGTGCACCTCACACCCGTCGTGGTCAACGCCGAACTCGGCGACATCGACGGGCTCGACGTCGACCCCTCGAAGGCCGCGAAGGCCGCCGGTGTCAAATTGCGCCGAGGCGAACGGCAGGCATTCGTCGAAGCCGCCGATTTCCGTCGGCGCCGTCGAAGCCTGCAGATCGCGCAGGCCGAGCGCCTGGCCGACGCACTGCCACTCCCCCAGATCCATCTGCCGTTCTGTTTCGACGCCGAGATCGGACCGACCCAGCTCGATCGGCTCGCCGACGCGATGATCGGCGGCATCGGCGCGATCGACGCGGCTGCGGTCGGTCTCGCCGACCTCGACCAGGTGGCCGTGCACGGCGCGGGCGCGTCGTGACGCTGGACGCGCTCGTCGCCGAACGGCGGATCATCATCTGTGCCGGGTCCGGAGGGGTCGGCAAGACCACGACCGCAGCGGTTCTCGCGATGGAGGCAGCACGGAAGGGACGCCGCGCGGTCGTCGTCACGATCGACCCCGCGAAACGGCTCGCCGACGCGCTCGGACTGGGTGGCATCGGCAACGAACCCGAACGGATCGAAGGCGACTGGCCGGGCGAGATGTCGGCGGTCATGCTCGACACCAAGGGCACGTTCGACACGCTCGTCGAGACGTACTCCGAAAGCCCCGAGCAGGCAGCGCGGATCCTCGACAACCGTTTCTACCGCAACATCTCCGGGGCGTTGTCGGGAACGCAGGAGTACATGGCGATGGAGAAGCTCTACGCGCTCCACCACGACACGTCCTTCGACCTGGTCGTCGTCGACACGCCGCCGACCCGCCATGCGCTCGACTTTCTCGACGCGCCGCGACGCCTCACGCACTTTCTCGACCACCGCCTGTACCGCGTGTTGATGTCGCCGGCACGGGGGATGATGAAGGCCGTCCACGTGGCCGCGCAGAGTTTCGTGCGAAGCGTGTCGAAGGTCGTCGGCGCCGAGGTGCTCGACGACGCCCTCGCGTTCTTCGGTGCCTTCAGCGGCATGGAGGAAGGGTTCAAAGAACGCGCGCGGGTGGTGCTCGAGCTCCTCGACGACCCCGCAACCGCGTTCGTACTCGTCGCAGCTCCCCGACGCGACACCGTCACCGAAGCACACTTCTTCGCGGACCGCCTCGCGGATGCCGGTCTCGGGGTCGCGGCGCTCGTCGTCAACCGCATC
Source organism: Actinomycetota bacterium (assembly GCA_018268545.1). Taxonomy (GTDB): domain Bacteria; phylum Actinomycetota; class Acidimicrobiia; order Acidimicrobiales; family Iamiaceae; genus JAFDWI01. The sequence goes on along the minus strand of JAFDWI010000060.1, from coordinate 5,765 downwards.
CACCCCCTGTTCACGGACGATCCGGTCGCGCAGCTCGAATCCCGAGCGGACGATCTTGCCGGCACGCCACTCGGGCCGCACGCGCGCAACCTCGCCGAGTTCACCGCGATCGCTCGGCGCGAACGGACCCACCTCGAAGGGCTTGCCAAGACGGCGGAGGAAGTCGCGCTGGTGCCGTTCCTCGACACCGACGTGCACGACATCGCGGGTCTCGAACACATCGGTTCGTTTCTTTTCGCGTCCGACGACACGCCGACGGAACGGCGATCGCGCAAGCGCGGTTGATCGCGGCCGAGCCGGGGTCGGGCCGGTCGGTTCAGTCTTCGATGTCGGCGTCGGTGTCGGTGTCGACATCGGCGAGCGCGGCGAGCGCAGCCGCGACGTCGTCGACAACGGGAACGATCCGGTCGAAACCGGTCGTGTGCAACAGCCGGGTCAAGGTCGGGCGACCGCACGCAACGCTCACGTCACCGTTGTTCTCGCGGGTACGGCGGATTCCGCCGATCAACGCGCCGAGACCCGCCGAATCCATGAACGGAACGGCAGACAGATCGATCACCAGACGTCGAGCGGTGGCCAGACCGGTGAGCGCCTCACGGAACTGCCCGACCGTGTACGCGTCCAGTTCGCCCACCGGACGGCACAGCGTGTGGGTCGGTTCCTCGGTCACCTCGATCTCGAGCACGGATCTCCTCCTGACATCCACGATCGCATGAACTGCAACCCCGCGCATCATAGGGGGAGGCTGGGACATCGCCACCCCGCGTTCCACGGCGATCGCTCCAGACCGATGGCGGATCTCGCCGAAGCCCCTCGGGGAAACCAGTGCCGTGTCAGGCGACGTTTGCGATGGCACATGTTGCCTGGCACGGCACTAGCGTTGCGTTCCGTGTCCACGATCCTTCTCGCTGCTGACGCCGACTGGCTGTACGAGGACATCCACGCCACGCTCGCCGGCCGAACCACCGCGGTCCACCGGGTGCATTCGGGTGCCGATGTGTTGCCCGTCGTGGACGCCGGACCACCGGAACTGGTGATCCTCGACCTTCAGACCGGGAACCAGGGCGGCATGGCGACCTGCATCGAGTTGCGACTCGAGCAGGACATGGGACGGATCCCCGATTTTCCGGTGCTGATGTTGTTGGACCGTGACGACGACGTGTTCCTCGCGAAACGAGCCGCAGCAGACGGTTGGCTCATCAAGCCGATCGACCCGATCCGGCTCCGCCGGGCCGTGAAGGCCCTGCTCGGCGGGGGCACGTACTTCCAGGAACGACGCCAGGTCAGCTGACCGCGAGCCCGGGACGCCGGAGAACCGGCGGTTCGCGTTCCGGTTCTCCGCCGCACACCGGGTAGCATCGTCACTTCAACGGGCTGTGGCTCAGCTTGGTAGAGCGCTGCGTTCGGGACGCAGAGGTCGTGGGTTCAAATCCCGCCAGCCCGACCAGAACACCCACGTCAGGACCGACGACGTCCCGGTGCGACGGACATCTGAGTTGGTCTGGTCCTCTGAGGGTCGACTGCGCACACGGCAGCCGAACGGGTGGCAGACCTCCGACCGAAGCCCCGAGATCGACCGCACGACATGAGCGAACTCCAATCGCGGACTGATCGGCCGACACGACCGAGCCGCCCGTCGATCCTTTCGTGGACGGCCGTCGCGTTGGCAGCCGTCGCCCTCGTCGTTGCGGTGACGAACCGCGGCGCCGCGAACCCGCCGCAGGCCACCGCGCCGCGACCCGATCATGCATCGTCGCCGCGTTTGATCGTCCCCTCACCGGCATCGGTCGGCCTGTGGCACCATGCGACCATCACGTCGCCGGGCGACGATCGCACCCAACCCGCCCACGTGCTGTCCTACGCCGACGGCGAGATGCGCGTGCGCGCCGAGCCCGGCGACACCGAACCCAACCGGCGCGAAGTCTGGGTGCTGCACGACGACGACGCGGATTCCGACACCACCGTGCGGATCGGCGCACCGTCGTCGCTCGGTGGCGCGTTCAATCCCCAGCCCGGCATCGCATTGCGCGTTTCGACCGCAGCGGACGGATCCGGGCGAGCCCTCGTCATCGACGGGAACGTCTGGGCCGACAACTTCGCGCGGATGATCATCGGCGTCTGGTCGTGGCCCGCCGATGGATCACAGGTGAAGATCGACATCGTGACCGATCAACTCGTCCTCGACGAACGCGTCGCACCGATCATTGCCACACTCCGCAACGCAGGCAACCCGGCCGACGACGTCTTCGTCGTGAGCCCGTCCACGGACCTGAGAGGTCCGGATGCGTTGCACGCCGGCGACCACGTCGACATCACCTCGTCGCTCGACGGTCGCTACTCCCAGACGAACGCCACCGTGACCGCCGTGAGCGCCGACCGCGGGTGGATCACCGTTTCCCATCCGGGGGCATCCGACGCGATCCCGCTCGAGGCGGCAGTCGGCACGATTCGCCTCCATGCATCCGGGAACATCCGCGACCCTCGATCGTTGTATCCGCGCTACCTGCGGGTGCGGATCACCGGTTCACGTCTCGAGGTGAAGACCTGGCTGACCGGAACCCCCCAACCCGACTGGCAGTTCATCGGCACCGTTCCGAAACGGTTCGATCTGCCGACGCGTGGCAGCATCGGGCTGATCTCGAACCACCTCTTCGGCGCCGGGCAGTACCTTGCATTCGGCGACGTTGCCATCACCCCGATCCACACAGGCTGACATGACCGACGAACCCGACGGTGGCGAGCCCCACCGAACCCCTCTACGCCGGCGATCGCCACTGCTCATCGCATGGGTCGCCCTCGCGGTGTCGGGCATCGCGCTCGTGCTCGCACTGACCGGCCGACGAACCCCGACCGCGCACGTTCCGCTCACCGTCGTCCCGTCGTCGCGCACCGTGGAGCTCCTGACCCGACACACGATCACCGGCGCCGGGGCACAGTCACCGCACCACCTCGTGTTCACCCACGGCGAACTCCGGGTGGTGTCGTCCGCCGGCGACACCGACGAGAACCAACGCGAACTGTGGACCTTCGCGAACGACGAGTCCGACGTCGACCTCACCACGCTCGTCGGCATACCGTCGTCGCTCGGCGGACAGTTCAAACCGCAACCCGGGATCGCACTCCGCTACCGGAGCGGCCCGGGGAGTTCGGGTCGCGCGATCGTGATCGACGCCAACGTCTGGAGCGGTGTGTTCAACCGCCTCATGGTCGGCTACTGGACCTGGCCGACCCGATCCGACACCGGCATCGAAATCCGACAACTCGCCACGCCGCTCATCCTCCACGGGCGTCAGACCGGGGTCGTCGCCGCCGCGCGCCGCGCCGGGCATCCGTCGAAGCTGGTCTACTGGGTCGACCCCTCGTTCTCACTCGACGGGCCCGGTGGGTTCCAGGTCGGCGAGCACGTCGACATCAGCTTCCCGGCAGAACCGGACTACGAGCGCACCGACGCGGTCATCACCGCGGTGGACGCGGTCCACGGAACCGTGACGGTCGAACAACCCGACGCCACGACCGATGGCCCGGTGTTGACGACGAACGGGACGATCCAGATCCACTATGCCAAGAGCGGTGGACAACCACCGGACTCGCTGTACCCGCGTTACATCCGTGCCCGGATCGTCGGATCGACGTTGCAGGTGAAGACCTGGCTCGCCGGGCTGCCCGAGCCGGGCTGGCAACTCACGACGACCATCCCCGCATCATGGGACGTCCCGGCGAGCGGCAACGTCGGACTCGTCGCGAACCACCTCTACGGCGCCGGCCAGTACATCGCGTTCGGCGACGTCACGATCACGCCCATCGCCACGCCCTGACCGCGGCGCCGAGCATCGCCGAGCGCGTTCAGGCCGTGGCGTCGGCCGCGGCCGTGCGGCCAGCGCAACGACCGAAGAACGTGCCGTCACCCAACGAAATGCCGCTCACGTACCCACGAGCCGGGATCCCGGCCGCGGTGCGTCCCACGGCGAACAACCCGTCGATCGCCGTGCCGTCCGAGCGCGTCGCACGACCGTCGACATCGGTGACGACCCCACCGAGGGTGAACGACGCGTAGTAGGCGGACTCGACCCGCAGGTCGACGGCACCCACCGGCCCGACGAGCGGCCGGACCAACTCGGGAAGTTTGTGGAACTCCGAATCGACACCACGGGCCGCGTCGATGTTGTAGCGGTCGAGGGTCGCCGCCAACTGGTGTGGCGGCAGGCCGATCTCGACGGCGAGTTCTTCGGCTGTCTCGGCCACCCAGCCCGGTCGGAACCCCAGCCAGTTCGGCTCGGAGGCGGCTTCGTCGACGATCAAGAACGCCACGCCGTCGTTCTCGAGCAGGGCACGCTGGCCGATCCGCCCGTTGTAGGCATCCTCGTTGATGAAACGCCGACCCTCGCCGTTGACGAGGATCCCGGCCGACAGCCGGCGCGGCGGATGGAACGGCAGATGACACTCCAGGGCATCCATGTTCGCGACCCGGGCCCCGGCCCCCAGCGCCAGGCGGATCCCTCGACCGTCGTCGGCATCGGTGCCGAGCGGGTACGTGCAGCGTGCCGCTGCCGGCACGTACCGGGCGATCATGTCCGGGTTGAAAAGGAACCCGCCCATCGCAAGGATCACCCCGCCCCTCGCTCGCACGTCGAACGACGAGCCACCGGTACGGAACCGCACGCCAACGATCCGGTCGGCTTCGACGACGAGCGCCTCGGCGAACGTGTCGAGGCGCACCTCCGCACCTGTGGCCGACAGCGCGGATCCGAGCCGTTCCATCAGGTAGCCACCGGACTCGTTCGGGAACTTGGCGTGATGACCGCGCGGGACCGCCGGGGTCAGCTCGACGAACGGTGAGGTGTCTTCACCACCGGTGAACACCAACCCCGCCTCGGTCGGTGGCTGGATGTCGCCTTCGGGATGGAAGCTCGGGTCGAACTCCACGCCGTGCTCGACGAGCCAGTCGTGGTGCGCGACCGACTCGTTGCAGTAGCGGCGAACCTTGGCCTCGTCGGCACCGGGGCCCGACGCGGCCAGCAGAAACGTGACCATGCCTTCGACGGTGTCCTCGAACCCGCAGGCGATCTGGGTCGCGGTGCCGCCACCCAGGTACAGCAGGCCGCTCGACATCGCCGAGGTCCCACCGATCGCGGAGGTGCGCTCGGCAAGCAGCACGCGCGCGCCGGCTTCGGCCGCCTCGATTGCGGCGCACACGCCTGCGCAGCCACCGCCGACGACGATCACGTCGACGACCTCGGCTCCGTCGTCGCCGGCCGACGCGACGGGCGTGATCGGCTCGGTCTCACTCATCGCATCACCATCTCCGGGTTTCGCGTCGCTGACGGATCGTCAGAATAGAGGACGCGCCGACAGGTGTATCCGACCAATGAGCACAGCGGCTTTTCTCCAAGCGGAGCTTGGAGATCGTCAACTGTGAGCGGAGGCAGATGTGACCTGTCCGCGCAGCCTGTCAGAGGTCGGCAGAGCAGTCGATCGCCTCGGCGGCACCGTCGTCGTCGACGGCCGCGACGACGACGCGCGCCGCGGCGACCACCGACGGGTCGCCGTCGCCGATCGCGACGGGCCATCCGACCACCCGCATCGCCGACAGATCGTTCTCGCCGTCGCCGACCATCATCACCGACGAGAGCGGCACGCCCGTCGACACCGCGACCTCGGTGACCCCGGCAGCCTTGGAAACCGAATCGACCGTGACCGACACGAACGCCGCTCCGGACATGACCGGAGAGGTGGCGCCCGACGCGGTGCAGCCCACAGGCGCGGCT